>CBFGWV010000011.1:0-47412 GCA_965652545.1 uncultured Candidatus Competibacteraceae bacterium
GCCTGAGCCTGAGCCTGAGCCTGAGCCTGAGCCTGAGCCTGAGCCTGAGCCTGAGGTCGCGGAAGGCATCTGGTGGGAGGACGATCAACCCCCCGTCTTCGAACACGACGATCTGGACGCAAACCAAACGGCTGCCACATCGGCCGTTGAGCCTGAAGCCGCCCCGCCGCCCGCGGTCGAAGCGCCGGATGAAACGCCACCACTGGCGGAGATCGACGTCGACGCCGACGACAATGCGTTGGACGAACTGACGCGCGAGCTTGTGGACATCCTGTCGGTGGAAGTCGGTCAGCTGGATGAGACACTCCAGTCGATTCTTCCAGTTCTGCAGGGCCCGGACGCACAGGCGCGCCGCG
Organism: uncultured Candidatus Competibacteraceae bacterium; assembly: GCA_965652545.1. GTDB lineage: Bacteria > Pseudomonadota > Gammaproteobacteria > Competibacterales > Competibacteraceae > CBFGWV01. Next base: position 357 of record CBFGWV010000011.1, read on the forward strand.
CCGCGTTGGCGGACCATGGCGCGGAGCTCGGTCGCCTCGGCGATGGTGCGACGGCCGTCGGCCTCACCGGCGTACAACAAGTCTGCTCCGCCCTGCAGCGGAACCTTGCCGCGTGGGCAGAACGGGACGAGGCGGTGACCGAGGCCGAGTGCGAGCTGCTGATGCAGTGGCCGACACAGGCTATCGCCTACCTCGCCGATCTGCGCGCGGATGAGGCCCGCAACATGCTGGCTGCGTACTTGCAGGATGCACAGTGGCCAGCGCCATTGCCCGACGCTGATGCCGCGGCGCTGGTCGAAGCCCTGGCACCCGAGAGCCTCGACCTGGGTGGGGACGACGATCCGCGTCAGCGTCATGCACGACTGGATGATGTCACCCTGTCGCTGCCGCCGGATGCCGACGCATCGCTGCTGGACAGCCTGTTACAGGAGCTCCCGCAGCAGACGGCAGCCTTTTCGGCGGCTATCCAGCGCTTCACTGCGGCCGATGGCACCGCCGCCGATGGCCAGGCCGCCCAACGCATCGCGCACACGGTCAAGGGGGCGGCCAATACGGTGGGGGTGAAGGGTGTCGCCAACCTGACCCATCATCTGGAAGACATCCTGATCGCTCTGAGCAAGCGCAGCACGCCGCCGGGCAGCGCTCTGAGCCAGTCGCTGGGCAAGGCGGCGGATATGCTCGAGTCCATGAGCGATGCCTTATCCGGGCTGGCGTCACCGCCGGCTCCCGAGCAGGCGCTCGCCGTTTTGCAGGAAGTCCTGGACTGGGCCAACCTCATCGACCGCCAGGGTGTGCCGGCCGACGAGCAGCAGCCCCCGGTGCGGGCTGCGCTACCGGGGCTTGCTGCGCCCGCAGCCGTGGCCGAAACCTTGCGGCCGGAGACGCGGCCCGGCGGCAAGATCGAACCGGACGATGCGCAAGAGCGCGAAGGGTCCGCACCCTCGTTGCGGGTGTCTGCCAACCTCATCGACGACATGCTGCGCCTGGCCGGCGAGTCGATGATCCTCAACCGGCAGTTGGTCGACCGTCTGGAGCGCACCCAGGGCCGGATGCGTGCGGCCAGCCTGCAGAACGACATCCTGCAGCAGCTCACATTGGAGCTCGAACACCTCGTGGACATCCGCGGCATCAGCTCGCCGCAGCAGACCCGCATGACCGGCGAGTTCGATCCACTGGAAATGGAGCAATACAACGAATTGCACACCGTCAGTCGGCGCTTGCTCGAGGCGGTGACGGACGTGCGCGAGCTTGGACGGGACATCGACGCCGGCCTCACCGATCTCGGTGGCATGCTGGAGCAGCAGAACCGCCTCCAGCGCGACAGTGAGGAGTTCATCCTGCGGACGCGGATGGTGCCGGTGAAGACCATCATTCCGCGTCTGCACCGCTGCGTTCGCCAAGCCTGCCGGCTCACCGACAAGCAGGCCGAGTTGGAGATCCGCGGCGGCGAGACGCTGATCGACAGCAGCGTGCTGAATCATTTGGTCGACCCCTTGATGCACCTGCTGCGCAATGCCGTGGACCATGGTATCGAGCCAGCGGAGGTGCGCGAGCGCGCCGGCAAGCCGGCCGTCGGCCTTATCCGGCTGGATTTCGGCCGTGAAGGCAATAGCATTCTGGTGCGCTGTCGCGACGATGGCGCGGGCTTGGACTTCCCGGCCATCCGTCGCTCGGCAGAGGAGCGCGGTCTGCTGGCCCCTGATCAACCGCTGACCGATGATGAGTTGGCCCGGCTGATCCTGCAGCCAGGCTTCTCCACCCGTCGTCAGGCCACACAAGTGTCCGGACGCGGCATCGGGATGGATGCGGTGTACAACCAGGTCCTGGGTATGAAGGGCTCACTGAGCCTGCGCTCCCAGCGCCACGACGGCTGTACCGTGGAGCTGCGACTGCCGGTGGTGCTCATGTCGACTCACGGTCTGCTGGTGCGCTCGGGCAGCCAGACCTTGGCCATCTCCGATCGCGGTGTGGAGCAGATACTCTATGCCGGCAGCGGGGTGTTGGGCCGGGTCGGCAACCGCACGACATACCAGATCGGCGACGATGTGCTCGAAGCCAACACACTGGAGGCCTTGCTGAACCTGCCGCCGGATCGACGTCATGCCGAGCGCAGTGCGCGTCCGGCGCTGCTGATCCGCGAGGAGTCCGGCCGCCGCACGGTGGTGCTGGTTCAGGAGGTGGTCGACAGTCTCGACCTGGTCGTCAAGCGCATGGGCCGCTACATCCCTGTCATTCCCGGGTTACTCGGCGCGACCATCCTGGGTGACGGCGGCGTCACGCCGGTGCTGGATCTGCCCGATTTGCTGCGCACCCCGGCAAGAGCCGCCGCCCACGCACCGGCACGGACTGCGCCGGCCCCAGCGGCGGTGGAGAGCGCCGCACCAGTGGCCCTGGTGGTCGACGATTCCCTCAGCGCCCGCCGAGCGCTGGTCGAGTTCGTGACCGACCTGGGCTTCCGTGTCCTGTCGGCGCGCGATGGGTTGGAAGCTGTCGCCATGCTCAATGCCAAGGTGCCGGATATTCTCCTGGTGGACATGGAAATGCCACGCATGAATGGCCTTGAGCTCACCGCTCATGTGCGCAGCAACCCGGCGACACGCGATGTGCCAGTGATCATGATCACCTCGCGCTCGACGGAAAAGCACCGACGCAATGCGAAGGCGGTGGGGGTGAACGCGTATCTGGTCAAACCGTACCCAGAGGATGAGCTCTCGGTGCAGATCCGCAAGCTGACCGCTTTGCGGGGCGCGGCCTGATGGCAGTGACGCAGCCCCTGGCGACGCCAGCGGCCCAAGTGCGGCCGTATGTGCTGCTCAGCCAGGGAGCGCGCTCGCTGCTGTTGCCGCAAGCGGATGTACGGACGCTGGAGCCGGTCCTGGATGTGGTCGGGGATGCGCCGCCGCGCTTCGGTGTGGGCTGGATCCGCTTCGAGGATCAGTTGGCGCCGGTGTACTGCTTGAATAAGGACCTCAACCCCTTGCGGTCGCTGCCCGCGAGCCGGCGGGTCTGCGTCTTGCTCAATGGCCCGGAGGGCTGTTTCGCATTGGCCTGCGACCGGGTGCAGCCGCTTCGGGATGTCCAGTTGCAGCTGCGCTCGATACCACCTGCAATGGTTCGCAAGGGGATGCTCGTGCGGGCGTTGGTGGCTTATGAGGATGGCATCGGTCTGGTGACCTCGGCCGGTGCATTGGCGGCTTATCTGCGGGTGGGCAGCTGATGGCTCAAGCCAATGCCTGGGTGTTGAATCTCGGCGGCGGCCATTCAATGGCCATCGGCGAGCGCGAGATGATCCATTTGGTGGACCAGCCTCGATTGGAGTCGATCCCGCACACGCCGGCACATTGCCACGATGTGGTGCTCTGGGAGGGTGAGATCCTGCCGGTGATGGATATGGCGTCGTGGCTGGGTCTGGACGAGGGACGTCGCGAGTCGGTGTGCGTGGTGGCCTGGCAGCCGCGGCCGGATGTCCGCCCCGGCATTGGGGCGCTGGTGTTCTCGGGTATGCCGCTGCGTGTCTTGGTAGACGACGATCAGGCGTGCGATCTGCCTGAAACGCCGGCTGGTTGGGGGCGGGTGGCCCAGGCCTGCTTCACGCATGAGGGGCGGCCGGTGCCTATCCTTGACCTTGCGTTTGTGTTTTCCGGTGCGTTGACCGGGCATGCGGGGAGAAAAGGCGGTGCTGCGGCGTAGTCCTGATCCGAGGGAGCCCGATTCCCGCCATTCGAGCCGGGCAGGCCATGAGCCGACGCGCTGTGAATACCTCCCTGTACGCTCGACGGCAGCATCCATGCTGCCGACGGTCGGCCCATGGCCTGCCCGGCTCGAATGGCTTGCTGCAATGGCCGTTTGTGTCTTTGTTACGTCTGGATACAAAAAAAGGGTTGCGACTTCTCGCAACCCTTTGATTTCAATTGGCGCTCCCTAGGGGGTTCGAACCCCTGTTCCCGCCGTGAGAGGGCGGTGTCCTAGGCCACTAGACGAAGGGAGCTGATCTGGCGGGCTCGGCAAAGCCTGCTATTATACGCCCAGCTCTGGCCCGCACAAGACTTGGATTCCAACCTTTGGACGCAGCGACGCTTACCATCCCACCCCGCGTCATCCCGCGCTCTGATCACAGTATCTCCCGCGCCAATATCAGCCCGAATGCGGTGAAGGTCTTGTACCGTCTGCGCGGTGCAGGTTTCCGCGCATGTCTGGTCGGTGGCGGAGTGCGCGATCTTCTCCTGGGGCTGCGCCCCAAGGATTTCGACATCGCCACGGATGCGCATCCGGAAGACGTCCACAAGCTGTTTCGCAACTGCCGGCTGATCGGTCGTCGCTTCCGCTTGGCCCATGTGCACTTCGGGCGCGAAATCATCGAAGTGGCGACGTTTCGTGCCACGCACATCGTGGGTGTCGATGGCGAGGATGAGGGCGACTCCGGCCCCGAGCTCGATGAGCACGGCCGCATCATCAGCGACAATGCCTACGGCACCATCGATGACGATGCAGTGCGCCGGGATTTCACGATCAATGCTCTGTATTACGACATCGAGGATTTCTCGGTGTTGGACTATGCCAATGGCATGGCGGATCTCAAGGCGCGCAAGATCCGCCTGATCGGCGATCCGGAGCTACGCTACCGCGAGGATCCGGTACGCATGCTGCGTGCGGTGCGTTTCGCCGCGAAGCTGGGCTTCGACATCGAGCCGGCATCGGCGGAGCCGATCAAGCGCCTGGGGGATCTGCTCGACTCCATTCCACCGGCGCGGTTGTTCGATGAGGTGCTCAAGCTGTTCCTGACCGGTCATGCGGTGGCCAGCTATCACAAGCTGATGGAATACGGGCTGATCGAGCATTTGATTCCAGCGACGGCGGACTGTCTTGAAACCGGCAAGTACCCGGCGGCGGAGCGCCTGATCCTGCGCGCGCTGGAAAACACCGATGCCCGTCTGCGGGCGGATAAACCGGTGACGCCGTATTTCCTCTACGGTGCCTTGCTCTGGCCGGTGCTGGTGCGGGAGATGGGCGGTGTCATCGATGAGGAAACCGACTACGAACGGTTGGAGAACGCCGCAGAAGCGGTGGTGATCAGTCAGATCCGCCACACGGCCTTGCCCAAGCGCTATTCACAGCCCATGCGTGAGACGTGGTTGCTTCAGCCGAGATTTCATCAGATCAAGGGGCGCAAGCCGCTGAAGCTGCTCTCGCACCCGCGTTTTCGTGCCGCGTACGACTTTTTTGTCCTGCGCACTGAAACCGGCGATGGCGACCCGGGGCTTGCGCATTGGTGGACGCGCTTCCAGGCCGCAGATGAGAGCAATCGTGAGTCCCTGCTGCCCGAGAGCGATGGCACGAAGACCCGCCGTCGTCGCAAGCCGCGCCGCCGTCGCAACCCCACCGCAGGGGGCGAGGTGTGACGCAAGCCGTACCGGTGTTCATCGGGCTTGGCAGCAATCTGAATGAACCCGTAGCCCAGGTGAGCCGCGCGCTGGAGGCGCTCGCGGCCTTGGCGGTGGATGGACAGGTTGCGGCCTCGCCCCTGTATGCCTCCGACCCCGTCGGTGTGACCGACCAGCCGCCGTTCATCAATGCTGTCGCCGGTTTCTCGACATCGCTTGCGCCGGAGGCTTTGCTGGAGCGATTGCTGGCCATCGAGCAGGCCCACCACCGTGTGCGCATCCAGCGCTGGGGCCCGCGGACGCTGGACTTGGACCTGCTGGTCTACGGCGACCGTGTGGTCGAGTTGGCGACGTTGAGCGTCCCGCATCCGCGCCTGCACGAGCGCGCGTTCGTCCTGTATCCTCTGGCCGATCTGGCGCCGACGCTGGAGATACCCGGTCAGGGGCGCTTGAGTGCATTGCTCGCGCGCTGCCCACCGGACGGTATCCGACGACTGACCGATCACACCTGATCTGGGGAGCTCCCGCAATGACAGATGAACGCAAGCCAGTGACCCTGGCCACCCTGCGGCGGATGAAAGCCGCAGGCGAGAAGATCGTCATGCTGACGGCCTACGATGCGGTGTTCGCCGGTATCGCCGACCGTTGTGGGGTCGACATCATTCTCACCGGCGATTCGCTGGGCATGGTCATGCAGGGCCGCGACACCACCATCCCGGTGACCGTGGACGACATCGTCTATCACACCAGCATGGTCAGCCGTGGCGCCGGCTGTGCCTGGCGCATGGCCGATATGCCGTTTCTCAGCTACGCGACGCTGGATCGCGCCCTGACCAATGCCGGCCGCCTGATGCAAGAGGGTGGGGCGCACATGATCAAGCTGGAAGGCGGTGTCGAGCTTGCGCCCATCATGAAGGAGCTCGCGCGCAGCGGTGTGCCGGTGTGTGCGCACCTGGGGCTGTTGCCGCAAACCGTATACAAACTGGGCAGTTACAAAGTACAGGGGCGCGATCCCGAGGCGGCGCAGAAAATCCTGGACGATGCGCTTCGGCTTCAGGATGCCGGTGCCGATATGGTCCTGGTCGAGTGCATCGCCTCCGAACTGGGGACCACCCTTGCCGAGGAGCTCGAGGTACCGGTGATCGGCATCGGCGCGGGGCCGAACACCGACGCGCAGGTGCTGGTGGTACAGGATGTCATCGGCATCACCCCGCGCAAGATCCCCAAGTTCGCCAAGAACTTCCTGCCCGGTAAGGACAGTATCGAGGCCGCCATCCGCCAGTATGTCGAGGATGTGAAGGCCGGCGTTTTCCCAGGCCCAGAGCACAGCTTCTGACCATGATCGAAACGATTGACCGTGTCGCCGATTTGCGCGTGCAGGTGCGCACCTGGAAGGCCGCCGGGCGGACGGTGGCCCTGGTGCCGACCATGGGCAACCTGCATCAGGGCCATGTCGATCTGGTGAAGCGGGCCAGGGGCGAGGCCGATGAGGTCGTGGTGAGCATCTTCGTCAACCCGACGCAATTCGGGCCGTCGGAGGACTTCGCCCGCTATCCGCGAACCTTGGAGCAGGACCAGGCCAAGGTCGAGGCGGCTGGCGCCAGCCTGGTGTTTGCGCCGCAGGTGGTCGAGATCTACCCGCGCGGTGCCGATCGCGCCACACGTGTCGAGGTGCCGGGCCTCTCGAATGTGCTCTGCGGTGCCGTCCGTCCGGGTCATTTCGCCGGTGTCGCGCAGATCGTGGCCAAGCTGTTCAACATGGTGCAGCCGGATGTGGCCGTATTCGGCGAAAAGGACCGCCAGCAGCTGCTGGTGATCCAGGCGATGACCGAAGACTTGAATATACCCGTGCGTATCGTCGGCCAACCGACGATACGCGACCCCGATGGTCTGGCGATGAGCTCGCGCAATGCCTACCTCACGGACGAGGAACGCAGCATCGCGCCGGCGCTGTACACCATCCTCTGCGCCGCTGTGGCGCAGATCCAGGCCGGTGTAGACGATTTCGCGGCCATCGAGGATGCGGCAAAGGACACGCTTGCCGATGCCGGGTTCAAGCCCGACTACGTGCGCATCCTGCGCGCCGACGATCTCGGCCCGCCTGCCGCAGGGGACCGGCTGGCCGTGTTCGCCGCTGCCTGGCTGGGCCGCGCCCGCCTGATCGACAACGTGGTGGTCGGCTAGCGAGGCTCGGCCTGCGGGATCTCAAATCGAGACAAGGTCCTCAATGTAGGATGGGTTGAGCGTAGCGATACCCATCAGCCGCATTTTATCGAAGCGGCGTCCCACACATAGGTCGCCGCCGCTCCATGATGGGTATCGCTACGCTCAACCCATCCTACATACCTTTCCAGGGCTCGCTACACCATCAGCCGGCGATGCGTGGCCGTCCATAGGCGCGGACGGTGATCTGCGACTCGAAGAACACCTCGCGTCCACCGGAGGCGACGACGTTGTCCTTGCGATCGACGCTGACCTCGATATTCTGCGCGCCGGCCCGCTCGGCATCCGCGCGAGCCTGTGCGGTGCATTGGGCAATGGCTTGCTCGGCCGCGCTATCGAGCGTTGCGAAGGTATCGACACCCCCGCTCCAGTGGACGCGGAAGGCCTCCTCATCCTGCGGTGTGATATGCGCCACGCTGCGCTGGATGATGCCGCCGGCCACCGCGCCCAGGGCGTTGGCTACCGCCGCGTGCTCGGGGATGATCAGCGTCGCGTGGAGCTTCTCGGCCGCCTGCGGGTAATACAGTGCCGCAGGCGCCCCGATGCCGACCAATGGGTGTTTGAGGTGCACGGCAAAGTCCAGGATATCGTCATCACCGCCCGAAAGTGCGGCGTCCACGAGTGCCCGCTGTCCGGGCGGCAGCTCGTTCATGACCTTGCTGCTGCGTTCGGCCAGTGCGCTGGTCACCACGCAGCGGCCGGTGAGGTGGGCCACCCGATCGACCACATCGCGCGCCAGGGCGTCGGTATCGCCGCGCCAGCGATCGGCCCCTTGCACATTGGCCCACCGTAGCGCCAAGCGCGCGGACAGACGCGCACCCTCGGCGTTCCAGGTGTGCTGTCGGCCGAGGATGTGGGCGCAGTCGGAGGGGGTCAGCCGGCTGATGATGACGAGGCCGCGGTCGATCAGCCGGCGCAGCGGGCGTTCAACCGTGTGGTCGCTGATCAGCGTGCGCAGGTCCACCGGACCATTGGCCAGGGCATTCCAGACTTTGCGCTGGGCATAGGACATGCCACCGCCATCGTCTTGACGCAGGCGTATCGCGAAGGCCCCGTCCTCAGCCCGGCACACCGATTCATCGAGCTGGATCTTCAGCCGCTCGATGGCCTGGGGGTGCTGGTCGATGAGCAGGCTCACCGGCATGGCGCGGCGCGGGCCGACGATCAACTCGCCGTGATGGTCGATCGATACGTCCGAGTCGCCGCCCAGGCCAAAGGTGTGAACCTGAACCGCCTCTACCATGGTGCGCCAGCCGCCGACCATGGCACCGTCCCGGTTGAGCACCGGCTGGCCGTCGCGCAGCAGGGCGATATCGGTAGTGGTACCGCCGATATCGGACACCAGCATGGTCTGGGTGCCGACCATGTGGCGGGCACCCACCACGCTGGCGGCCGGGCCGGAGAGTATCGTCTCCACCGGGCACTCCAGGGCCACGTCGGCGGTGATCAGCGACCCGTCGCCCTTGACCACCATCAACGGCGCCTGGATACCCAAATCGGCCATCTTGTCGCGCACGGCGTGGATGAGTTGGGCCAGCAGCCCGATGAGGCGTGCATTCAGCGCCGCGGTCAGCGCACGGCGCGGGGCGTCCAGGGCGGCGGAGAGCTGGTGCCCCAGGGTCACCGGCAGGCCGCAGCGCTCGGCGATCATGGCGTGTGCGGTATGCTCGTGGGCGGGGTTGCGCACGGCAAAGTAGCCGGAAACCGCAAAAGCGGTGATGTCGCCGGCATGGCGGTCGATGGTGGCGGCGAGGAGGTCCAGGTCCAGGGGTTGCTGTTCGTTGCCATCGGCGCGGTGACCGCCGCCGACGAAGACCACCGGGCAGCCGCCCAGTGCCTGCTTCAAGCCGGCCCGTTCCAGGCTGTCGGGCGGGTAGCCGATCAGGATCAACGCGATCGGGCTGCCATGCCCCTCCACCAGCGCATTGGTGGCCAGGGTGGTGGACAAGGAGACCATGGCCACCCGTTCGCTGGCCTTGGCGAGCACCGCCTCCATGGCCCCTCGCACGCCCACGGCCAAGTCATGCTTGGTGGTCAACGCCTTGGCCGAGGCAACCAAGTCGAGGTCTTCAGTCACCAGCACCGCATCGGTGTAGGTGCCGCCGGTATCGATGCCCAGCAACAGACTCATGTCAGCCCTTTACTACGCAAAAATGGCGCCCGTTGCGCCGCGACGCATTCTTGCATCGGGCCCGCTGCGGCGCAAAGCGCTGTGTCGCAGGAGGCCAATGCAGTGTCGCCGGCTCGCCAGCCCATACGGCGGCGCCTCGCTTAGACTCCCTGGCAAAGCACGCCCCGCCAACGAACCTACGACAACGAGGTTGCTCATGAATGAAGCCAGTCGCGCGCTGATTCAGGCGTATTACGATGCGTTCAACGCGCAGGACATCGACACCTTCCTGAGCCTGCTCGCCGACGATGTCATCCACGATTTGAACCAGGGGCCGCGGGAAGTCGGCAAAGCCGCCTTCGCTCGCTTCGTGGAGCGGATGAACACCTGCTACCGCGAACATCTGTTCGAACTGCACATCCTCACCAGCGACGATGGCCGCCGGGCGGCGGTGGAATACACCGTGCTGGGTGTGTACCTCGCCACCGATGCCGGTCTGCCCGAGGCCAACGGCCAGACCTACCGCCTGCCGGGCGGGGCGTTCTTTGAGATCGAAGACGGCAAGATCACCCGCATCACCAATTACTACAACCTCCAGGACTGGACCGCTCAGGTCGCCTTTCAGGACACTACCGGCCTGGCCCACGAGGCGGCCGCGCAATGACCGATGGTCTGCAGATCGAACGGGTGTGCGGCGAGGCCATCCGTCCCTATCTGCAGGCGATCGCCGCGCTGCGGATCACCGTTTTTCGCGAGTTTCCATACCTCTACGACGGCGATCCGGCCTACGAGGCTCGCTATTTGCAGACCTATGTGGACACACCACGCAGCCTGATCGTCCTGGTCCGTGACGGCGAGCGCATCGTCGGGGCCTCCAGCGCACTGCCGATGGTGGATGAAACCGAGGCCTTCATCCGTCCGTTCATCGCCAACGACTACGACCCGGCCAGGGTGTTCTACTGCGCCGAGTCGGTGCTGTTGCCCGAATACCGCGGCAAGGGCTTAGGGGTGCGTTTCTTCGATGAGCGCGAGGCCCATGCGCGGTCACTGGGCGGGTTCGACTGGATCACCTTCTGCGCCGTGCAGCGGCCGGCCGATCATCCCCGCCGACCTGCCGGCTACCAGCCGCTGGATGCCTTCTGGACGCGGCGCGGCTTCAAGAAGCACCCCGAATTGGCCACGACGTATACATGGCAGGACCTGGACGAGACCCAGGAGACGGCCAAACCGATGGTGTTTTGGATGAAGCGCCTGGGTTGACGCCCACCCCGTCACGCCCGACAGTGACGGGGTGTCCCCTTTCCCGCGATCGTTGCCCATGGCCTTGCCCCAAATCATCACCGTCGCCGCCGCACAGTATCCCATCGACTACCTGGACGACTGGGACGCTTTTGCGGCCAAGAGCCGCCGCTGGGTATCGGAGGCGGTGGGCGAGTATGCCAGGGTGCTAGTGCTTCCTGAGTACGGCAGCATGGAGCTGGTCTCGCTGCTGAGCCCCGAGCTGCAAGCCGATGTGCGCGGCCAGTTGCGGGCCTTGCAGGACTTTCACGCGCCTTTCCTTGCCTTGTACAGGCAGCTTGCGCAGGACTATCACGCCTATATCGTGGCACCGTCCTTTCCCGTCGAGGTCGGCGACGGCGATTTCCGCAATCGGGCGTATTTTTGCGCACCCGGCGGTGAGTACGGTCAGCAGGACAAACTGCTGATGACCCGGTTCGAGGATGAGTCCTGGGGCATACGCGGTTCGGATCAGGGCTTGACGGTGTTCCGCACCGAGTACGGCGTCATGGGTATCCAGATCTGCTACGACAGCGAGTTCCCATTACCGACCCGGGCGCTGGTGGAGGCCGGTGCCGAGGTGATCCTCGTCCCCAGTTGCACCGAGACGCTCGCCGGTTATCACCGGGTACGGATCGGCTCCCAGGCCCGCGCCCTGGAGAACCAGTGCTATTGCGTGCACTCGCCTACGGTGGGCGAGGCCTCGTGGTCGCCGGCCGTAGACATGAACACCGGTGCAGCCGGTGTGTATACCCCGGCAGATATCGGGTTTCCCGCCGATGGAGTCCTTGCGCAAGGTCAGTTGAACCGGCCCGGTTGGGTCTATGCGTCGCTGGACATGGACCGGATACGCCGGGTACGGGCCGATGGCACGGTGCTCAACCACCGTCACTGGCCGTTGCAATCCACCCGCCTGGCCGGTGGTATCGACACGCTGACCTTATGAGGCGCCGCCGGGCTCGGCGATTCTGACCTTTGCGATGTTGTTGCCGTCCATTGCGACGACCGTGAACACCCGCCCTGCGGCATGGACTTGTTCACCGCCCGAGGGGACTTGATCCAGGTGCCACAGAAGGTAGCCGGCCAGCGTCGTGTAGCTGTCGGTGCGGTCCACCAGGTTGACGCCGATCAGGTGTGAGATGCGGCGGATGTCTATCCAGCCATCGACCAGCCAAGCGCCATCCGCCTCGCGTATGGCGGAGAGGTGATCTTCATCGTCTTCTGAAAACTCGCCGGCGATGGCCTCGAGAACGTCCAGCGGCGTGACAATGCCCTCCAGCGAGCCGTATTCGTCCAGCACGATGGCCATCTGCAAGGGGGTGTGACGGAGTTTTTCCATCAAACGCAATACCTTGACGCTTTCGTGCACGACCAGAGGCTGGTGCACCGAGCGCTCCAGGTCGATTGCCCCGGCCTCCATCAGATCGCCCAGTAAATCCTTGGCCAGGGCGACGCCGATGAACTCGTCCAGGCTGCCACGGCCGACCGGGAAGCGCGAATGCCCGATCTCCAGAATGGCCTGGCGCAAAGCGCGTGCATCGGCATCGATATCCAGCCAGGCCACCTCGGTGCGCGGTGTCATGATGGACTTCACCGGCCGCTCGGCAAGCGTCAACACGGCCTGGATCATGTTCTTTTCTTCGGTGGCGAAGATCTGTCCGGCGGTGACCTCGCGCGCGATGACATCGGCCGTCTCGCCCAGGCTTGCGTTGTCGCGTCCGCCGCCGAGCAGGCTGAGCACGGCGTTTGCGGTCCGTGCGCGCAGGTTGCTGGTGGTCACCAGCCGCTCGCGATTGCGACGAGCAAACTGGTTCAGTGCCTCGATGAGTATCGAGAAACCGATCGCCGCATACAGGTAACCCTTGGGGATATGAAAGCCAAAACCCTCCACGACCAAGGAGAAACCGATCATCATCAAGAAGCCGAGGCACAGAATGATGACCGTCGGGTGGCGGGAGACGAAATTCATCAGCGGCTTTGCCGCCAGCATCATGACCCCGATGGCGATGATCACCGCGATCATCATCACCGCCAACTCATCCACCATACCCACGGCGGTGATGACTGCATCCAGCGAGAAAACGGCATCCAGGACGACGATCTGGGCGATGACTTGCCAGAACACCGCGTGCATCACCTTGGCCTGATGGCTGTGGTTGCGATCGCCCTCGAGGCGCTCGTGCAACTCCATGGTGCCTTTGAACAGTAGAAAGAGTCCGCCGAACAGCAGGATCAGATCGCGTCCTGAGAAGCTCAGCTCGAAAACGCTGACCAGCGGCGTGGTCAGGGTGACGATCCAGGAGATCGAGGCCAGCAGCACCAGACGCATGACCAGTGCCAGCGACAAGCCGACCAGCCTGGCCCGGTTGCGCTGGTGCGGCGGCAGCTTGTCGGCCAGGATCGCGATGAACACCAGGTTGTCGATGCCCAGGACGATCTCGAGCAGCACCAGCGTCAGCAGCCCGGCCCAGATCGAAGGGTCGGTCATCCATTCGAAGAGCATCAGTTCAATCCCACCGCGGGTTGGACGTTACCGGGTGGATTGCAAACGGTTGTCATGGGCTGGGGCGGGGCGGTCCCGATCAACGGCATGTGATCAGGCGAGAGGTCGTCGTCAGGCATTGGAGCGGCGTGTCCTTGGGTCTGCGCTGAGGGTTCCCGTTCAGTGTTGTCCGTTCGCGCAGTCCAGGCAACCGCGAATGACCGGCGTATGATTGGTCGTGACTGTCGCCGATGTCGTTTTCGGTGTCGCTCACGGACTGGAGCGGCACCCGCCGTGGCCTCTATCATCATCGCCACCGTCTATCGACCGCCGGCTGCCCCGTTCGGATACCGCATCCGGCGCTGTGATCTCCACCCGAGGACCCCGCATGGCCGAGTCTCCCGTGCAACCGATCAAACGGCCCAAGGGCCCGAAACCCTTTGGCAAAGGCCGGCGTGTCGACCCGGCAGCTTTGGCGGAGGTGCGTGACTGCCTGGGCGATGCCCCACGCCGGCGCGATTTGTTGATCGAGCATTTACACCGCATCCAGGACCGCTTCGGCCATTTGTCGGCGGCCCATCTGGTGGCCTTGGCCGATGAGCTCAAGTTGGCTTCGACGGAAGTCTACGAGGTGGCCACGTTCTATCATCACTTCGATGTGGTGAAGGCCGGCGACACGCCGCCGCCGGCCCTGACGGTGCGTGTCTGCGACTCGGTCACCTGCGAGATGTTCGGGGCCAAGGCCTTGATCGGCGCGCTCAAGGACGGTCTCGGCCAAGGTGTCCGCGTGCAGGCGGTGCCCTGTGTCGGGCGCTGCGCCGAGGCCCCCGTGGCCGTTGTGGGTCAGAACCCCGTGCCGCATGCCGATGCCGCCGCGGTCATGCGCCTGGTGGCCGACAACGCCGTGCAGGACAGCATCCCCGCCGCTGTCGCCTATGCCGACTACATGGCGCAGGACGGGTACGGGCTCTACCGGCGGTTATGCGACGGTGGGATCACCGGCGATGCCATCATCGAGGCCCTGGAGCACGCAGGCCTGCGCGGGCTTGGCGGTGCGGGTTTCCCGGCCGGGCGCAAGTGGCGGATTCTCCGCGACCAGACAGCGCCGCGCTTAATGGCGGTGAATATCGACGAGGGCGAGCCGGGAACCTTCAAGGATCGCCACTACCTGGAGCGTGACCCGCACCGGATGTTCGAAGGCATCCTGATCGCTGCCAAGGTCATCGGCATAGATGCGGTCTACATCTATCTGCGCGACGAGTACGCCGGTGTCCGTGTCTTGCTGGAGCGGGAGCTCGCGGCCCTCAAGGCGAACCCGCCCGGAGACCTGCCGTTGATCGAGCTGCGGCGCGGCGCCGGTGCGTATATCTGCGGCGAAGAGTCGGCGATGATCGAGTCGATCGAGGGCAAGCGCGGCATGCCGCGTCTGCGTCCGCCGTACGTCGCCCAGGTGGGCCTGTTCGGTCGCCCGACGCTGGAACACAACTGTGAAACCCTGTGGTGGGTGCGCGACATCGTCGAAAAGGGTGCCGACTGGTTCGCCGGTCACGGCCGGCGCGGTCGCAAGGGGCTGCGCTCCTACTCGGTGAGCGGGCGGGTGAAGCAACCGGGCGTGCATCTGGCGCCCGCGGGCATCAGCCTGCGCGAACTGGTGGACGAGTACTGCGGCGGCATGCTCGATGGGCACACGCTGTACGGGTATTTCCCCGGCGGTGCCTCGGGCGGCATCCTGCCGGCCCGTCTTGCCGACGAAGCCCTGGATTTCGACACCTTGCAGCCGCACGGCTGCTTCATCGGCTCGGCGGCGGTGATCGTCCTGTCCGACAAGGACAAGGCCAGGGACGCGGCGCTCAATGCCATGCGGTTCTTCGAGCACGAGTCCTGCGGTCAATGCACGCCGTGTCGCGTGGGTACCGCCAAGGCGGTCAAGCTGATGGAAAAAGGCGAGTGGAACAAGCCTTTGCTCCAGGAGTTGTCCACCGTGATGATCGATGCATCCATCTGTGGTCTCGGCCAGGCGGCGCCCAACCCGTTGCTGTGCGCGATGCGCTATTTCCCGGAGGAGTTCTAATATGGCGGCCCAACCCAAAGACCTGCCCCAGCCGGTGCATTTCACCCTGGACGGCGAGGCCGTGGAGGCCCGCCCCGGCGAGACCATCCTGCAGGCGGCCCAGCGCCACGGCACGGCCATTCCGCACTTGTGCTACAAGGACGGCCTGCGCGCGGACGGCAACTGCCGCGCCTGCGTGGTGGAGATCGACGGCGAGCGTGTGCTCGCCCCCTCGTGCTGCCGCTATCCCACCGAGGGCATGGCGGTCACCAGCAACAGCGAACGCGCACGCACCTCGCAGAAAATGGTCCTGGAACTGCTCCAGTCGGACATGGCCGAGACCACCTATACTCGCGAATCCGAGCTCGACCACTGGTCCAGGTTCCTTGATTTGGGCAAGCCCCGATTCGAGTCGCGCCAGCAGCCCAAAACCGACATCTCCCACCCGGCCATCACGGTCAACCTGGATGCCTGCATCCAGTGCACGCGTTGCCTGCGTGCCTGTCGCGAGGAACAAGTCAACGATGTCATCGGGCTGGCCTATCGCGGTCATCACGAAGCCATCGTGTTCGATCTCGACGACCCCATGGGCGAGAGCTCCTGCGTGGCCTGCGGCGAGTGCGTGCAGGCCTGCCCCACCGGCGCGCTGATGCCCGCGGGCAATGTGGGTCTGGAGATCGCTGACAAGACGGTCGACTCGGTGTGCCCGTACTGCGGCGTCGGCTGTCTGCTCACCTACCACGTGAAGGACAACAAGATTCTGCACGTCAAGGGGCGCAAACAAGGCCCGGCCAACGAGGGGCGGCTGTGCGTCAAAGGGCGCTACGGCTTCGATTACGTGCATCATCCCGAGCGCATCACCACACCGCTGATCCGCAAGCCCGGCGTACCCAAGTCGCTCGATGGTTTCGACCCCTCGCGCCCGCTGGACTATTTCCGCGAAGCGAGTTGGGAGGAGGCGCTGGAACTGGCCGCCGAGGGCCTGAGCCATATTCGCGAGCGCGATGGCCGTTATGCTCTGGCCGGTTTCGGCTCGGCCAAGGGCTCGAACGAAGAGGCTTATCTGTTCCAGAAGCTGGTCCGCACCGGTTTCGGCAGCAACAACGTCGACCACTGCACCCGCTTGTGCCACGCCTCCAGCGTGGCGGCCTTGCTGGAAGGCATCGGCTCCGGTGCGGTGTCCAACCAGGTGGCGGACGTGGCCGAGGCCGAGGTCATCGTGGTGATCGGGGCCAACCCAACGGTCAATCATCCGGTGGCCGCGACGTTCATGAAAAATGCCGCCAAGGCCGGCAAGACGCTGATCCTCATGGACCCGCGCCGCACCGAACTGGCCCGTCACGCCCGCTATGTGCTGCAGTTCAAGCCCGATACCGATGTGGCCATGCTCAATGCGTTGATGCATGTGATCATCGAGGAGGGGCTCACCGACCCTGACTTCATCCGCGAACGCACTGAGGATTTCGACGCCATTCGCGAGAACGTCGCCGCCTACAGCCCCGAGGCGATGGCCGAGGTCTGCGGTATCCCCGCGCAGACGCTACGCGAGGTCGCCCGCCTGTACGCCACCTCCAGTGGGTCGATGATCTTCTGGGGCATGGGCATCTCGCAACACATCCACGGTACGGACAACGCCCGCTGTCTGATCGCGCTGGCACTGATGACCGGGCAGGTGGGGCGGCCCGGTTGCGGTCTGCACCCGCTTCGCGGACAGAACAACGTGCAAGGCGCCTCCGACGCCGGCCTGATCCCCATGATGTACCCCGACTACAAGCGGGTGGACAACGCCGAGGCCAAGGCCCGTTTCGAGGCGTTGTGGGGCATGCCGCTGGACGACAAGCCCGGCTTGACGGTGGTGGAGATCATGCACGCGGCTGAGAAGGGCCAGATCAAGGGCATGTACATCATGGGTGAGAACCCGGCCATGTCCGATCCGAACCTCAATCACGCCCGTGCCGCCATGGCCAACCTGGAACACTTGGTGGTGCAGGATTTGTTCCTCACCGAGACGGCGGCTTTTGCCGATGTCTTCCTGCCGGCATCCGGGTTTCCGGAGAAGGCCGGAAGCTTCACCAACACCGATCGCCGGGTACAGCTCGGCCGCCAGGCGCTGGATCTGCCCGGGCAGGCGCGGCAGGATTTGTGGATCATCCAGGAGCTCGCCCGCCGGTTGGGCCTGGACTGGAACTACGGTGATGTCGGCGAGGTGTACGAGGAGATGCGCGTCGCAATGCCGTCGATCAGCGGCATCAGTTGGGAGCGGCTCAATGCCAGCGATTCGGTGACCTATCCCTGTGCTGACGCCGCCGACCCGGGCCAGGGGGTGATTTTCCGCCAGGGCTTCCCCACGCGCACCGGCAAGGCACGTTTCGTACCGGCACGGCTTATCCGTGCCGACGAGTCGCCCGATGAGGCATATCCGTTCGTGTTGATCACCGGGCGCCAGCTCGAGCATTGGCATACCGGCTCGATGACCCGACGCTCGCGCGTGCTCGATGCGATCGAGCCGGGGCCGGTGGTCACCATGAACCCGGCCGACCTGGTGCGGATCGGCGTGCGTGCCGGCGATGCCATCACCGTGCAGTCGCGTCGCGGCGAACTGACGGCGACGGCCCGCGCAGACAGTGGCTTGAACGCCGGTCAGGTGTTCATGGCGTTCTGTTATCAGGAAGCGGCGGCCAACCTGCTGACCAACGAGGCGCTCGATCCGTTCGGGAAGATTCCCGAGTTCAAGTACTGCGCGGTCAAGGTAAGCCGCGCCGAGGTCGCGGCTTAGTCTCGGCAGCGGGGCGCGGGGCATCGGTGATGTGCCAACCCCCCGCTGACGGTGCCGGCCCCTGTCGTTTGGGGTGTGCTTCTTCTCTAGGTCCAGGCACCTGTAGGAGCGCACCCCTGTGCGCGATCCGCTCTCGGTCGGCACCGGACGTTGATTGTTCGGTGGCGCATCGGGCCACCGCCCTGAGGGCAGGGCTCCTACGGGTGCCATTGCGGTGGCGGGTGGGCGCCCGTTGCCGGTCACCGCAATGAGTTGCACACCTTCAGGGATAGGTGAATGGCGTGCGCAGGTCGCGGTTTGTGGCGAAACCGGGGTCGGACAGGTTGTGCAGAAAGGCGCCGATCGTCGCCAGCTCCTCCGGCGTCATGTGCGATGCGTGGCGCAGCAGCGCATCCTCCAGTGTGGTCGACGAACCGTCGTGGAAATAGGGGGCGGTCATAGCGACGTTGCGCAGGCTGGGGGTGCGGAACCGGCCCGCGTCGGTTATCTGGCCACTGTAGTCGGCCAACCCCGCATCCTCGCCGATTCCGGCATTGTGGTATTCAAAATCGCTGAACCACGGTGGCGTATGGCAGCCGGCGCAGCCGGCTCGTTCGCTGAAGAACAAGGTCTGACCGCGTTGCCCGATCAGTGGCAGCGCCGCGCCACCGGCTTCGGCACGGTCGTAGGGGCTGTCTACGGCATTGAGCGTGCGTACGAACGCCCCGATGGCCTTGACGATGTTGTCGAAGTCGATTTCTCCTCCGCTTTCGGGAAACACCGTGTTGAACATTCGCACGTAGACGGCGTCCTGACTCAGCCTTCGCAGGACGGTGGCCTCCTGCCCGGCGATGGCCATTTCTACCGGCATGGTGCTGAACATCGGGATTCGCGCCTGGTCCTCCAGGGTCATCATGTTGGGGTCAACCCAGGTAAGGCGGGGGAAGTACGCCACATTGGCCAGACCCGGTGCGTTGCGCGGGTGGACTTGCCCGGTCATGCCGATCGGTTTGGGTCGGGGGTCGGCAAAGCCGTGATCGGGCTGATGGCAGGTTGCGCAGGCCATGTAGCCGGGGCCGGAGAGCCGTATGTCATGGAACAGCCGCCTGCCCAGCTCGACCTTTGCGTCGGACATCGGATTGTCCGCCGGTATCGGCGGCGGGTCCACGCCCTCAGGGAGGTTCCAGTTGAACCCGTCCGCGGCGGCCGAACAGCTCAGGAATATCAGCACGAAAGCTGTCAGGGGGAGATGTCTGTCCATGCTGGGCCGTCCTCGGTGGCGTTTAAATGGCTTTTTGCTTTTTGTTCCTGGAGGCTTACGTCGCGGGAGGCGACCTGTCCAGAGGAGGGGCCTGGATCGGAATGGTTTGTGTCTGTTTCAGTCGGGGCTTATCGTTGAGCCGGCGCACTGCACTGCCGTGAGGTCTCATGTCCGCAACCCCCACCGATAACAAGCCGCTGCTGTCACGAGCCGGCCTGGACCCGACGGTCGATGCCCTGGCGGTCGATGAATACGGGCAGACACGCGAGATGGCCATCGCCGGGGAGCGACCGCTGACCTTGTATCTGGACCGTCGCGAGATCGTGACCCTGATGACCCTGGGTACGCATCCTGAGGCATTGGCCTTGGGCTATTTGCGCAACCAGGGCTTCGTGGACCAGTTGGCGCGCATCAAAGCCGTGCAGGTGGACTGGGATGTGGACGCGGTCGCGGTCACTACGGTGGACGGGCAGGGGGTGGATGCCGCTCGGCTGGAGAAACGGACGGTCACCACCGGCTGTGGCCAGGGCACGGTGTTCGGCGACTTGATGGACCGATTGGAGAGTGTGCAAATTCCCTCCACCCGTCATCGACAGTCTGAGCTGTACGCGCTGATCCAGAACCTCAGCGACTACAACGCCGTGTATAAGGCCGCCGGGGCTGTGCACGGCTGCGCCTTGTGCCGCGGCGATGAGATCCTGACGTTCGTCGAGGATGTCGGGCGGCACAATGCGGTGGATGCGATCGCCGGCCAGATGTGGTTGGACGGCGATGTGAGCGGTGCCGATAAGGTGTTCTACACCACCGGTCGCCTGACCTCCGAGATGGTCATCAAGGTGGCGCAAATGGGTGTCCCCTTGCTGATTTCCCGCTCGGGCATCACCGGCATGGGGCTGGAGGTGGCGCGGATGACCGGCGTCGTGCTCATCGGCCGGGTCAAGGGCCGGCATTTCCTGATATTCAATGGTGCCGAACGCATCGAGCTCGATGCGCCACCACCGAAACGTCCGGGCGATGTGCATTGAGGGGGCACGAATCGCGCCGTATCGGTTGGCGCGACCGGTCCTGCGCGCTAGGCTAGCGGGAGTCGCCCGCGACGCGCTCCTGGGCTCTCCGGATAACGATTGAGGTGAGTAATGCTGGACACCCTGGCCGACCAGGCCATTGGGCACGCGGTGCCCCTGTTCCTTCTGCGTATGGACGAACTGGATCAATGGCTGGCCAGCCAGGCGCCGATCGCGAGCCAGTGGGTGAAGTCGAACGATTTCCGCGCTGCCAGTGGCACATTGTGCAAGGTCCCCGCGGTGGACGGACGCCTCTCAGCGGTTCTGGTCGGGCTTGGCCAGGGGCCGGCGGACATGTGGAGCCTGGCCGGCGTGCCGACCCAACTGCCCGATGGCGAGTATCAACTGTCCCTGCCCACTGACGGTGCCTTGGCCGAGCGGCTGGCGCTGGGCTGGGCACTGGCCGGTTACCGGTTTGGCCGCTACAAGGAGCAGGAGCCGCCGGGTGCGCGTCTCGTTCTGCCGCCGGGGACCTCACCGCGCTCGGCGCGCCTGCTGGCCGATGCCACCGCTTATGTGCGCGACCTGATCAACACCCCCGCAGAGGACATGGGCCCGGATGCGCTCGCCGACGAAGCGCGCGTGCTGGCACGCCGCTTCGGCGCGGACCTGCGTACGGTCGAGGGTGACGATCTCATCGTCGAGAATTTCCCCTTGATTCACGCCGTCGGCCGCGCCGCGACGCGGGCGCCGCGCCTGTTGGATCTCACCTGGGGCAACCCGATTCACCCGCGCGTGACGTTGGTGGGCAAGGGCGTGTGCTTCGATACCGGCGGTCTGGATATCAAACCCTCGTCGGGCATGCGGCTGATGAAAAAGGACATGGGTGGGGCCGCGCATGTGCTGGGGCTTGGCCGGTTGATCATGGGCGCGGCCCTGCCGGTGCGACTGCGTGTGCTGGTGCCGGCGGTGGAGAATGCCGTGGCCGGTAACGCGTTCCGGCCCGGTGATGTCTTTCGCGGGCGAAACGGCCTGACCGTAGAAATCGACAACACCGATGCCGAGGGGCGTCTGGTGCTCGCCGACGCCTTGGCCCTGGCGGCCGAGGAACAGCCGGAGGTTTTGCTGGACTTCGCCACATTGACGGGCGCGGCACGCGTCGCCCTGGGCACTGATCTACCGGCCCTGTTCAGCAATGATGATGCCTTGGCGGACGGTTTGTTGAGGGCGGGAGTCGCCGAGAACGACGCCTTGTGGCGAATGCCGTTGCATTCGACATATCGCGAATTACTCGACAGCCGCATTGCCGATATCGCCAATGGCAGCTCGCAACCGTATGCCGGCGCCATTACCGCTGCGCTGTTTCTCAAGGCGTTCGTTCCTGACAAACAGGTCTGGGCACATGTCGATCTGATGGCATGGAACAATCGCTCGCGGCCTGGCCGGCCCGAGGGTGGGGAGGCCATGGGGTTGCGCGCCGCTTTCGCGTATCTCAGCACCCGCTTTTCTCAACTTGGTTGACCTTGGGCCAATGGTCTACGCTAATATCCAACCGTTATAACGACAGCGCCCAACGCTGGGGAAGTAAAGGGGAATGGCAATGGGACGTCGACACCGTTCGTGGCTCGTCGGATTCGCACTGATCGCATGCTTTGCCGCAACGCCGGCTCTGGCCGAGCGGTATGCTGCGCTGGTGGTGGATCTGGATACCGATCAGGTCCTGTTCGAGCGCTACGCGGATGCCTCGCGCTATCCCGCCTCCCTGACCAAGCTGATGACCTTGTATTTGACCTTCCAGGCGCTGGAGCAGGGCACGTTGACGCTGGATCAGCATCTGCCGGTGTCTGCACTGGCGGCGGCCCAGCCGCCTTCGAAGATCGGCGTGAAAGTGGGTGGGGCAATTCCCGTCCGAACGGCCATCAACGCGTTGGTGGTGAAATCCGCCAACGATGTGGCCGTGGTCGTTGCCGAGGCGCTGGGCGGGACGGAGAGCAGCTTTGCGCAGATGATGACGGATCAGGCGCGTAAGCTCGGCATGAGCCGCACAACGTTTCGCAATGCCTCCGGTTTGCCGGACAGCGGTCAGATCAGCTCCGCGCGTGACATGTACCGGTTGGCCCGGGCACTTATCACCGACTATCCGCAGTACTACCGCTTGTTCAGCCAGACCCGCTTTCAATACGCGGGCAAGACATACACTACTCACAACCGTGTCATGCAGCGCTACGCCGGTGCCGATGGCATGAAAACCGGCTATATCCGTGCCTCGGGCTTCAACCTCATCACCTCGGCCGAGCGCAACGGTGTACGCCTGATCGGCGTCGTGTTCGGCGGCCGCACGGGCGCTTCACGCGATGCCCACATGGAAGAACTGCTGGATGCCGGTTTCGCCCTCAGTGCCGGCCCCAGGGTGATACCGGCCTCGACTCGCCCCGCATCGTTGACCGCCACACCGATCATCAGCGCCAGCAGTGGCAGCGGCGTACCGGTGGGCGTGCCGGAGCAGGGCAGTAGTGACGGTGGCGCCTGGGGTGTTCAGGTCGGTGCGTTCGCCCAGGCCGAGGCTGCCGAACGGCAGGCGCGCCAAGCTTTATCCGCCTTGCCGAGCGGGTTCGGGCAGCCTACCGTCGATGTGGTGAAGACCCGCCGCGGCCAATCAGTGCTCTACCGCGCTTGCCTGCGCGGCTTCGATCAGGCTGCCGCCGCTGCCGCCTGTACGGCGCTCAAGGACAACCGTATCGATTGCCTGACCCTCGCCCCCGCTGGCTGAGTGTTGTCCACGCCCCTGGCGGAATTCCCATACGGCCGCGTACGATATTGCGTCTACGGGGTATGTAACGGATTGAGGGGCCGGGGGCCATGAGAGGAACGACGATTGTCGCCATCGTACTGCTGGCGGCATTGGCGGGCGGCGGGTACGTTTATCTGCAGCAGCGGGGCGACGGCACCGCCGCGGACAATCAACCCGGCGGGGGGAACCAGCGCCCGCCCACACCGGTGGAAACCGCCGAGGTGGTATCCGATACCGTGGTACGCCAAGTGCAGACCATCGGCACCTTGCGCGCCAACGAAGGCGTGGTCATCCGTCCCGAACAGGGCGGGCGCATCGATGAGATCCTCTTCACCGAAGGCGAGAGCGTCGAATCGGGTGTGCCGCTGTTCCAGTTGGAATCGTCCATCTACCGTGCCGAGCTGGATCAGGCGCAGGCCCGTTTGCAGCAGGCGCAGACCAACCATAGACGCATTGCATCGCTGGACCGGCAGGGGCTGGGCACCGAACAGGAGCTGGATAACGCCAGGGCGGAGCTGAGGGTGGCCGAGGCGGCCGCTGAACTTGCCCAGACCCGCTTGGCAAAGATGACCATCACAGCGCCCTTTGAAGGTATTGTCGGGCTTCGCCACGTCAGTGTCGGCGACTATGTCTCGCCCGGCCAGGACCTCGTCAATCTGCTGGACGTACAGCCGCTGAAGGTCGACTTCCGCATTCCAGAGGTCTACCTGGCCGATATGCGGCCAGGGCAAGCGATCAACCTCACCGTCGATGCCTTGCCGGGCGATCGAATCCAGGGTGAGGTCTATGCGATCGACCCGCAGGTGGACATCAACGGCCGCAGCCTTGTCCTGCGGGCACGCATCGACAATGCAGACCGTCGTCTCCAGCCGGGCCTGTTCGCACGCGTTGAGTTGGTGTTGGAGCGACGAGCGGACGTGCTACTGGTGCCGGAATCTGCCCTGGTCCCCGAGGGCGAGGCGCAGTATGTCTTTCGTGTGGACGACGGTGTGGCCCGTCGGGTCGCTGTGCGTATCGGGGTGCGCCGCGGTACCGAGGTGGAGGTGATCGAGGGCCTTGCCGTCGGTGATGTCGTGGTCAGTGCCGGGCAGATGAAGCTGCGTGATGGTGCCGCCGTGACGCCGGTCGACAATGAGCGGCATGCCGACGGGGAGGGCTGATCCATGGTCCTGACCGATACCAGCATCCGCCGGCCGGTACTCGCCACAGTCATGAGCGTGTTGCTGGTGCTGGTGGGCTTCATTGCCTTCGATCGGCTGCCGGTGCGTGAATACCCCAACATCGACG
This sequence comes from uncultured Candidatus Competibacteraceae bacterium, assembly GCA_965652545.1. Lineage (GTDB taxonomy): Bacteria > Pseudomonadota > Gammaproteobacteria > Competibacterales > Competibacteraceae > CBFGWV01. Next base: position 24,979 of record CBFGWV010000011.1, read on the forward strand.
TGCCCACGGTCACCGTGGAAACCCGTTATCCCGGCGCCAGTGCCGCGATCATGGAGAGCCAGGTCACCACGGTGCTGGAGGAGTCCCTGGCGGGCATCGAAGGCATCGATTTCATCAGCTCGATCTCCCGTGCTGAAACCAGTCAGATCACCATCAACTTCAAGCTCACCCGCGATGCCGACGCGGCGGCCAACGATGTCCGCGACCGGGTCGGGCGGGTGCGCGGCCAGTTGCCGGATGACGTGGACGAGCCGGTCGTGGCCAAAGTCGAGGCCGACGCCCAGCCGGTGATCTGGTTGGCGTTCTCCAGCGACCGGCACGCTGACCTCGAGGTGTCCGACATTGCCGACAGCCAGGTCAAGGATCGGCTGTCCACGTTGCCGGGCGTGGCCAACGTGCGCCTCGCCGGGGATCGTCGTTACGCCATGCGGGTGTGGCTGGATAGCACTCGTCTTGCCGCCTACCGACTGACGCCTCAGGACGTCGAGGATGCGCTGCGCTCGCAGAATGTCGAGATTCCCTCGGGGCGTATCGAATCCACCGACCGCGAGTTCTCGGTGTTGTCGGAGACCGACCTGAGCACCCCGACGCAGTTTCGCGAGGTGATTCTGGCTGATGTCGGCGGTTATCTCGTCCGTTTGGGCGATGTGGCCGATATTCGTTTGGGGGCGGAAAGCGAGCGTTCGCTGGCGCGGTTTCGCGGCGAGAACGCGGTCGCCCTCGGTGTGGTGAAACAGTCGACGGCCAACCCTCTGGCGTTGTCGGCCGCGATCCGTGAGGACCTGCCCAAGATCACGGCGTCTTTGCCCGAGGGCATGAAGGTCGAGGTGGCGTATGACTCGTCCATTTTTATCGATCGTTCCATCGACGCGGTTTTCAGGACCATTCTCGAAGCGGTGATCCTGGTGGTGTTGGTGATCTTCCTCTTCTTGCGCTCGGTGCGGGCGACACTGATTCCACTGGTGACGATTCCCGTATCGCTGATCGGCGCCTGCATGTTCATGTTGCTGGCCGGGTTCTCGATCAACACGCTGACCTTACTGGCTATGGTCTTGGCCATCGGCCTGGTGGTGGACGATGCCATTGTGGTCCTGGAGAACATTCATCGTCATGTGGAGGAGGGTCTGCACCCGATCAAGGCCGCGCTGGTCGGCGGGCGGGAGATCGGCTTCGCTGTGGTCGCGATGACGCTGACCCTGGCCACGGTCTTCGCCCCCATCGCGTTCGCCACCGGTCGCACCGGCCGATTGTTTACGGAGTTCGCACTGACCCTTGCGGGGGCAGTGCTGGTTTCGGGCTTCGTGGCACTGACCCTCTCGCCGATGATGTGCTCGCGTATGCTGCGGCATCAACCCCGGCACAATGCGTTGTTCAATTTCGGCGAGCGTGTGTTGGAGGGGCTCAATACGGCGTACCGGGCGACGTTGTCGGTCATCCTCGCCGCCCGCCCGGTGATGCTGGTGGTCGTCCTGGGCGTAGGGTTTGCCTGCTATGTGTTGTTCAGCGGCCTGAAATCCGAGCTCACACCGACGGAAGATCGCGGCACGGTCATCGCGATCGGCCTGGCACCGGAAGGGGCGACCATCGACTACACCGACCGCTATGCGCGTCGCATTGAAGCGATCATGGCTGGCATACCGGAAACCCAGCGGTATTTCATGGTGGTCGGGTTTCCGGTGGTTTCCCAGGCGATCTCCTTCATGGGGCTTGAGGATTGGGAGGAACGGACACGTTCGCAGCAGGCCGTGGTGGGCGAGATGTTTCCCAAACTCTTCGCGATACCCGGGATCATGGCCTTCGCCACTAACCCGCCGTCGCTCGGCCAGAGTGTGATCTCCAAACCGGTGGAAATGGTGTTGCAGATCAGCGGCAGCTACGACGATCTGCAAACGCTGGTCGACCGCATCATGGCCAGGGTGGCCGAGAATCCCAATCTGGCCAACGTCGATACCGACCTGAAGCTAAACAAACCGGAGCTGAAAGTCTCGGTCAACCGTGATAAGGCCGCTGCCGTGGGCGCGTCGATCGATGTCATCGGGCGGACGCTCGAGACGATGCTCGGTGGGCGCCAGGTCACGCGCTTCAAACGCGGCAGCGAGCAGTACGATGTAATCGTGCAGGTGGCCGACGTGGACCGAAACAACCCGGACGACTTGCGTGATATCTATGTGCGCGGTGCCGATGGCGGGATGATCCAGCTCGCGAACCTCGTCAGCGTGCAGGAATCGGTGGCGCCCAAGGAGCTCAATCACTTCGATAAGCTGCGCGCGGCCACGATCACTGCGAACCTGGCCCCTGGCTACAGTTTGGGCGAGGCCCTGGCCTTTCTTGAGGCGGTCGTGGCCGAAGAGGCGCCGGCCACCGCGCGTATCGATTACAAAGGTCAGTCGCGCGAGTTCAAGGAGTCGGGCACGCAGCTGTACATCACTTTCGTTCTGGCGCTCGGGTTCATCTATTTGGTCTTGTCGGCCCAGTTTGAGAGTTTTGTCGACCCGTTGATCATCCTATTGTCGGTTCCGCTGGCCATCGCCGGTGCGTTGTTGGCGCTGACGTTGACCGGCGGGACGCTCAACATCTACAGCCAGATCGGGATGGTGACCCTGGTGGGGCTGATCACCAAGCACGGCATACTTATCGTGGAGTTCGCCAATCAGCTTCAGGCGGCGGGCAGGGACAAACTCGAGGCGGTGAAGGATGCCGCTGTGCTGCGGCTTCGCCCCATCCTGATGACTACCGGGGCAATGGTCCTGGGCGCGTTGCCGCTAGCGCTGGCCGATGGTGCCGGTGCCGAGGGCCGGCAGCAGATCGGTTGGGTGATTGTCGGCGGCATGTCCCTTGGGACTTTGTTGACCTTGTTCGTGGTGCCGGTGATCTATTCATTGCTGGCCCGCGATCACGGTCATGATCCGGTTGCTGAGGTGGAGGGACGCACGCCGCCGGGGGGCGGACCGGCGACAGTTCCCGGCGGGCCAATTTGAATGTGGGGTACGGATGAGCTCGAAGGGTCACGGCGAGTGGAGCCGGCCCCCGCCGTCCGGGTCGGGTGGGCCACGACCAGACGCGCTGTGAACACATCCGTGTGCGCTCGACGGCAGCTCCATGCTGCCGACGGTCTGACCATGGCCCACCCGACCCGGACGGCCTGCTTCTGTGGCTGGTCGAGTTGGGGATAGGTCGAGTGTTGGGTAGGATGGGTTGAGCGTCAGCGATACCCATCAGGCGTCGGTCGTCGAAGTCACCAGAGTGTCAGGCCTCTCCACCTTGCTGAGGAGAGCGGTGTTCGCTCCGGGTGCTGCCTCCTAGGCGTGTTTGGCTCGGTCTTTCGTCCGACCTTGTCGCCGCCGTTCCCGGGTCATCGCATTGGCGATGGTGAACAAAGCCGCGCGTTCGTCGGCTGTCAGCACCCGAAAACGGCCGAGAAACTCAGCCTCTTCGCGACTGATCGCTGCGGTGGAGATGGGAGTGCCGCCATCGCCGGTCGATGCTGTATCGGGATCGGCCGCCGGTCGTTCGGCGACATCCCGCCCGTAGACCAACCATTCGACGCTGACGTCCATGAGGGCTGCGATACGGATGATCTCCGCCCCGGGAATGCCGCGCTTACGCCAGTTGTAGACCCGTTGACTCGTGGTCCCCAACCGCCGTGCGAATTCGGCCCACGACATTTCACGGCTGTGCAACAGCGCGGTCAGTCGAATCAGCAGGTCGTCTTGCGTGCTCATACACGGAGTGTGTGATTACACGTGCAGACCGGCAATGCACAATGGGTTTACTCGACCCTCTCGGCGTAGACGCAGCGTATAACGATTGGGGTATACGCTGCGGCGTTCAATGTCTCATCCGCTAGCTGACACTGTCTGTGCCTGCGCGACGGTGAGTGCGCTCATGTTCACCAGACCGCGCACCGTGACCGATTGGGTCAGTACGTGGACCGGGCGTGAGGCACCTACCAGGATGGGGCCGACGGAGACACCGCCGCCGAGAATCTTCAGCATGTTGTATGCGATATGCGCGGCATCGACGTCCGGCATGATGAACAGATTGGCCTGCCCGGTGAGTTTGGATTCGGGCATCACCAATTGACGGATAGTTTCGTCAAGCGCGGCATCGGCGTGCATCTCGCCGTCGACCTCCAGGTCGGGGGCACGTTGATGCAGCATGCGCACGGCATCCCGCATCTTGCGGCTGCAAGCGGTGTCATGGGTGCCGAAGTTCGAGCGCGACACCAAGGCGACCTTCGGACGGATACCGAAACTGTCCACTTGCGCGGCGCACAGCAGGGTCATCTCCACCAGGTCCTCGGCGCTTGGGTCCGGTGTGATGTGGGTATCGGCGATGAAGAACGTTCCCGTCGGCAGAATCAACGCCGTGAGCGTGGACAAGTCGTGGATGCCCTCGCGCCGACCGATCACCTCGGTCACGTCGTCCAGATGCTTGCGGAACGGCCCGACACTGCCGCACAGCATGCAGTCGGCTTCACCGCGGCGGACCATGATGGCCGCCACCACCGTCGTGTCGGTGCGCAGTACCCGCTTGGCCTCCTCGGGGGAGATGCCCGCGCGCCCCATCAGCCCGTGATACTCCGTCCAATAGCTCTTGTAGCGCTCGTCCTTGAGGATGTTGACGATCTCCACATCGTGCCCGGGGCGCATGCGCAGGGCGAGCTGTTGGATACGATCCTCGATGACCCGTGGCCGGCCAACCAGTATGGGGTGGGCGATACCCTCGTCGATCACCTGCTGGGCGGCTTGCAGAACGCGACGGTCCTCGCCCTCGGCGAAGACCAGGCGTTTGGGATCGCGTTTGGCGCGATCGAAGATCGGCTTCATCAACAGACCGGATTGGTAGACGAACTGCACCAGGCTCTGGCGATAGGCGTTGAAATCGTCGATCGGACGGGTGGCGACGCCTGAATCCATTGCCGCCTGGGCCACGGCCGGTGCGATGCGCATGATCAAACGTGGGTCGAAAGGTTTGGGAATCAGGTACTCGGGCCCGAAACACATGGAGTGGCCCCCGTAAGCCTTGGTCACCCGGTCGGACGGCTCGGCCATGGCCAGATCGGCGATGGCGCGTACGGCGGCCATCTTCATGTCTTCGTTGATGGCCGTTGCGCCGACATCCAGTGCGCCACGGAACATGTAGGGGAAACACAGGACATTGTTGACCTGGTTGGGATAATCCGACCGGCCGGTGGCGATGATCGCATCCGGGCGGGCGGCTTTGGCGACCTCCGGCAGGATCTCCGGCACCGGGTTGGCCAAGGCCATGATGATGGGGCTGGCGGCCATCTGGCGCAGCAACTCGGGCTTGAGCACGTTTGGTGCCGACAGACCCAGGAAGATGTCCGCACCGGCGATGACATCGGCGAGGGTGCGGCCGTCGGTCTCCTGGGCGAACACCGCCTTCCATTCGTCCATCAGGCTCTCACGGCCTTTGTAGACCACGCCTTCGATGTCACAGATCCAGATGTTCTCGCGCTTGAGTCCCAGGCTGACCAGCAGGTTGAGGCAGGCCAGGGCGGCGGCCCCGGCACCGGAGGCGACCAGCTTGACCTCGTCCATCTTCTTGCCCACGACGCGCAGGCCGTTGAGCACTGCGGCCGCGACGATGATGGCCGTACCGTGCTGGTCGTCGTGGAACACTGGGATTTTCATCTTCTCGCGCAGGGCGCGTTCGATGATGAAGCACTCCGGTGCCTTGATGTCCTCGAGATTGATGCCACCGAAGGTGGGCTCCAGGCGGGCGACGGTCTTGATGAACTCATCGGGATCGGGTTCGTCGATCTCGATATCGAAACAGTCCAGATTCGCGAACTTCTTGAACAGGACTGCCTTGCCTTCCATCACGGGCTTCGAGGCCAAGGGCCCGATGTTGCCCAGGCCGAGCACAGCGGAGCCGTTGGTGATGACGCCGACGAGGTTGGACCGGGAGGTCATCTCCGAGGCCGTCGCGGGGTCTGCGCTGATGGCCATGCAGGCGGCGGCCACGCCGGGCGAGTACGCGAGCGCCAGGTCGCGTTGTGTGTCCATGGGTTTGGTGGCGACGATGGCGAGCTTCCCGGGTTTGGGGTAGCGGTGATAGTTCAGTGCGTCGTCGTCGAATTTGGACATGTGCTCGTTTGTCTCGTCGTCGAAGGTGAATGGCGGTAGGCGTCAGTTATGAAACTGCGCGAAGTAGTCCGCGAGGTACTGGTCAAAAGGTAGTTGAGGTTGCGCTTCCATCTCGGCTTGGCGCGCCAGCGAGGCTTCGGTCTGCTCGCTCAGGCCGATATCGTCGGTTTCCTCGCCAGCCAGGAAATGCTGTTGGTGATCGGCCGACAGCCGGTGTGCAAAGCCGAAGAAGCTCTCGCCGCTGTGGTGCAGGTGCTGGAGTATGCGTGCCGAAGGTGTCGCGGCCGGATTCTTCATCGCCACGCGGGCACTCTTGAGCGCATCGCGGTGTGCGCTGCCGCCCTCAGTGCTATCGAGCAGGTCGCATACAGCCTCGAGCCGATCGAGAATGTCCAAGCCCCAAGCCGGTAAGGTGATCCGCCGGCCGTCGCGGGTCAGTGTAAGCTCCGGTTCGCGGCCGCGCATTGCCACTGTGGTGAGGTTGGTGTCTATGGCCTCGCGCTCGGCCGGTGACAGTGGCGTGGACGGCTCGAGCGCGCTGTGCAGCACCAGGGCACGCAATAAATGCAGGCTGTCGGCGGTTATGCCCAAGGGTTCGAAGGGGTTCACATCCAGGGAGCGCAGTTCCAGATAGGCGACGCCGCGGCGGCGCAAGGCGGTCAGCGGCGCTTCGTTGTCGTGCAGGATCTGCTTGGGCCGCAGACTGCTGTAGTACTCGTTCTCGATCTGCAGGATGTTGGCGTTGAGCTGGCGATACTCGCCATCGACCTTGACGCCGAGGGCCTGGTAGCGCGCCAGGGGCGTGGTCACCGCGCGGTGCAAGCCGCGGCGATACTCCTCGAGGCTGTTGTAGGACACATCGACCCCGGAGTCGCGTTCCGCGTGGTTGTTGTAGCCGATGTCCGACAGGCGCAGCGAGGTGCCGTTCTTTACGCCGTAGCTGTGACCGTCTAGCGGATCGAGGCGGCAGTGCGTGCCCTCCAGGAATGTCCGGCAGATGGCGGGCGAGGCACCGTAGAGGTAAGGCACCAGCCAGCCCACGCGCAGCAGATTGCGCATCATCCCGAAGTAACGTTCGCTGCGGTACGCCGGCTCGCCTTCGCGATGGCCGTCAAACTCATACAAGGCCTGCCAGCTCTCCGGGCTGAGGGAGATGTTGAAATGCACCCCGGCGATGACCTGCATCATGCGGCCGTAGCGGTGACCCAGGCCGACCCGGTAGAGATGCTTCATCCGTCCGGCGTTGGAGCTGCCGTAGCGGGCGATGGGGATGCTGGCATCCCCGCTGACCACGCAAGGCATGCTGTTGGCCCAGAGCATGTCCTCGCCGACCCGACGATAGACGAAGCGATGGACTGCCTCCAGAAACGACAGGGCGTCCTGGATGCGGCGCATCGGCGGTGTGATGAACTCCAGCAACGCCTCGGAGTAGTCAGTGGTGATGAACGGATGAGTGAGCGCCGAGCCCAGCGCCCGCGGATGCGGCGTTTGGGCGATGGCGCCGTCGGGGCCCACCCGCAGGGTCTCCTTCTCCAGTCCGAAGCGGTTGTCCGCCAGTACCGGGGCTAGCCCATGATTGATGAGGCGTGCGAGTCGTTGTTCGAATGCGTGGAGCAAGTTGGCGACAGCCTTGACGTCTGGAACCTCGGCGGATTCTGCGGCAACTGACCGGTAAAATCACGCCTCTTGCCTGGAGCTCACATCGCAGGCGAGCTAGCATGGGGCTTTTCCGGTGTCCATACGCCAGCGTCAAGGAGTGTTCATGCGTCTGAAAGACCGCGTCGCCATCGTGACTGGAGCCGCTCAGGGTATCGGGCTGGCTGTCGCGCAGGCGTTCGCCCGGGAGGGGGCCCGGGTAATGCTCTCCGATGTCAAACGCGATGTCGGTGAGACCGCCGCCGCCGGCATACCCGGCAGCCGATTCACCGAGTGCGATGTGGGGGATGCCGCCCAAGCCCGGGCGCTGGTGGCCGCTACCGTCGAGGCGTTCGGTCGGGTGGACATCTGCGTCAACAATGCCGGCATCCTGCGCAGCGGTGATGTCTTGGAGATCAGCGAGGCGGACTTCGACGCCGTGCTGCGGGTGAACCTCAAGGGGGCGTTTCTGGTGGGGCAGGCGGCGGCCCGCGAGATGGTCGGCCAGGGCGGCGGGGTCATCATCAATATGTCGTCCGTCAACGGGGTGATGGTGATCCCCGAGATCCTGCCGTACAACGTGTCCAAGGGTGGGCTGGATCAGTTGACACGGGTCATGGCCGTGGCGCTGGCCGATCGTGGTGTGCGGGTCAATGCCATTGGTCCGGGCAGCATTCTGACTGACATGCTAAAAACGACGGTGATGACCAATGACGCGGCGCGGCGGAAGATCCTCTCGCGTACACCGATGGGACGATGCGGCGAGGTCGATGAGATTGCCAACATCGCGGTCTTTCTCGCGTCGGACGAGTCCAGCTACATTACCGGACAGGTCATCTACGCCGATGGTGGCCGCCTGCCATTGAACTACGTGGTGCCGGTTGCAGACTGAACAACCGGCACCGGAGGCCGGTCACGCCCCGGTGAGGGTGCCGACCCATTTGCCGCTTTGCAGCGTGAAGTCGCCTTTGACCACGACCGGAGGCTCTTCGCGCTTGGCGGCCTTGATCGGCTGGAACGAACTGCCCAGCGAGTGCCCGACGAACGTGATCTGATCGCCGCTGGTGTCGCAGCTTTGAATCAGGATGCGGACTTTACGGTGCCAGTCGTCCGACTTGATGAACACCACTTCGCGGTCGACCTCGATGTTCAGGTCGTAAGCCAATTCAAAGCTCATGTGTCTGTCCTAAGGCGATGTAAACCAATGCGGATCATAGTGGCGCTGCCCGTTACGCACTGATCCAGGAGCGACAACGGCCTGCGCCTGCGTGCCAACACACAAGAGGAACGACAATGGATTTGGGAATCACCGGGCGACAGGCGTTGGTCTGCGCCGCCAGCAAAGGTCTCGGTTACGCCTGTGCGGAGGCATTGGTGCGCGAAGGCGTGGACGTCACCATCGCCGGCCGTACGCCAGGGCCGCTGGAGGAGGCCGTGAGTCGATTGCGCGCCCTGGGCGGCGGCACGGTGCAAGGCATCGTCGCGGATGTGACCACCGACACCGGACGCGCTGCGCTGCTGGCGGCTTGTCCGGAACCGGACATCCTGGTCAACAACGCCGGCGGACCGCCGCCGGGGGACTTCCGCGACTGGTCGCGCGAGGACTGGATCAAAGCCTTGGACGCGAACATGCTCACCCCGATCAGCTTGATCAGGGCGACGCTGGACGGCATGTCGGCCCGCGGGTTCGGCCGCATCGTCAACATCACCTCATCCGCGGTCAAGGCGCCGATCGCCAACCTGGGGCTGTCCAATGGCGCACGCGCCGGGCTGACCGGATTCATCGCCGGCCTGGCCCGTCAGGTCGCGGCCGATGGGGTGACCATCAACAACCTGCTGCCGGGGCCGTTCGACACCGACCGCCTGCGTTCGAACATCCAATCCGCGGCCGATCAACGCGGCGTCGGCTTTGAAGCCGAGGCCGAACGGCGGCGCAGCACGAACCCCAGCCGGCGTTTCGGCGACCCGGCGGAATTCGGTGCAGCCTGCGCGTTCCTGTGCAGCCGGCATGCCGGCTACATCACAGGACAGAATCTGCTGATAGACGGCGGCGCCTTTCCCGGGACACTGTGAGGTTGCGCCACGCTACGGCGTGATCATGGCAGGGGATAGGGCAGGGGCATGAGGGTCAATCCACGGCCATCCGGTAAGGCCATCGTTCCCGCCTCGGCGGCGTCGCGACGCGCTGAAACCAGTAGCGCGATACCGCCGTCGGCATTCAGGGCGGCGGTGACCACCTCCCCGACAACCTGATCCCCGGACCGAATATCGGTTGCCGGGGGCGGGAGGTCGCCGGCATCGGTGCGGACATGGAACATCCGCCGCTTGACGGTCCCCAGATACGCTGTTCGGGCGACGATCTCCTGCCCGACATAGCAGCCTTTCTTGAAGTTCACTGCGGTCAGCAGATCCAGGTTCAGCGACTGCGGGATCAGGTGCTCACTGGTGGCGGCGTCTACCCACGGCTGTCCGGCTGCAATATCGAGCCACTGCCATGCCGCGCTGCCTGCTGGGCGAAACCGCGGCACCAGCTCCGGCCAGACGGCGCAGGCCGTAGCGACAGGTATCCAAGCCATGGCGCGCGCCCGGGCGCCTTCCAGGCGCAACAGGTGGCATTGTCCATCGTCGCTGACCGACAGCGCGCGTGCGGGGGCATCCAGCGCCAGGCTCTGAGCCAATGCACCGATGGCATCGTCTCCGATGGCTCCCACGGCGACGGAATCCGGCGCTGAGGCGAGCTTGGCTTTTGCGCGCAGCACAAACATCGACAGCCGCTTCTGCATGGCACCGGACAGCCCTGCGCTCAGCCACAAGTGCCAGTGGTCATGACCTGCGGCGAGGATGCCATTGCTCAGCACCCGCCCCTTTGGCGAGCAATAGGCTGTCCATTGTGCGGTTCCGGGCTCCAATTGCGCGGTGTCGTTGGTGAGCTGGCCTTGCAGAAAGGCCTGGCGCTCCTCCCCGTGGATGTCGATGACCGCCAGATGCGGTAGCGGTACGATGGCGTCCGCGTCGGCCACGAGCGCTGCATCGGCTGCGGGTGGGCCGAACTCGATGTGGCTGTCGATCAGCCGACCGCCACCATGGTGCTCAAGGCATTCGAGCCATTGCGGGTGCATAGTCGCTCCTGCGGGGTTAGAGTGTCGGACGCTCATCTTATAAGGTTCGCAAGCCGCGCACCGTGCGTTGCGGACCTGACCACTGCCATCGTCGGTTGCCATCATGAACGAAGTCCAGCAGCACAACCCCGAATCCCCAACTGAGCAGCCGACAGATCCGGCACCGCAACCGAAGACGGAAATCGGCGGCCGCAAGGGTCCTGAGCCCACACGCTACGGTGACTGGGAGAAGAACGGGCGCTGCATCGACTTCTGACGCATCGGCATCAACTCGCGTCGCGCAGGCGCAAGTTGCGCCGCAGCATGGTAAACTCCGCCCGCGCTTTGGGTCCGGCAGGCTCCCGGAAAGCGTCCTCAACTCAAAAATTCAAAGAGGTGTTTCATGTCGACGGACAAGCGGCCGTTGTCGCCGTTCATGATCGGCCCTTACTACCGGCCCCAGCTCACCTCCATGCTGTCCATTACCCATCGCCTGACCGGGGTGTTCCTCGCGGTGGGAACGCTGCTGCTGGTGTATTGGCTGATGGCTGCCGCAGCGGGGCCTGACGCCTATGAGCGCGCCCAGCATGTGATCGGGTCCATGCTGGGTCTGCTGCTGCTGTTTCTATGGACGCTGTCGTTCTTTTATCACCTCTGCAACGGCATCCGGCACCTGTTCTGGGATGCCGGCTACGGCTTCGACATCCCAACCACCTACACCTCCGGCAAAGCCGTGGTGACCGTCTCGCTGGTATTGACGGTCGTCACCTGGCTGATTGCCGCCTGAAGGCTAGAGGAGATCCAAAGATGAGTTTGCGCACGCCTTTGGGCCGCGTTCGCGGGCTGGGTTCGGCCAAGGAGGGGGCCGCCCATTGGTGGGCACAGCGGATGACGGCCTTGGCTTTGATCCCGTTGTCCCTGTGGTTTCTCGTCAGCCTGCTATCGGCAGTGGGGGGCGGCTACGAGGGCGCAGTCGCCTGGATCGGCAGCCCGTTCAACACTGTGCTGCTGGTGGTGTTGCTGGCGCTGGTGTTCTATCACGCCGCACTGGGGTTGCAGGTGGTCATCGAAGACTACGTTCACCCCGAGTCGGTGCGCATCGCGGCGATCCTGGCGACGAAGTTCGTGCTGCTGATCCTGGCCGTTGCATCCATCCTGGCCGTGCTGCGCATAGCGTTCGGAGGCTGAAGTCTTTCATGGCGACGACCGATTACAAGATCATCGAGCACAACTACGACGTGGTGGTGGTGGGCGCCGGCGGCGCCGGTCTGCGAGCCACTTTCGGCATGGCCCAGAAAGGCTTGTCCACCGCATGCATCACCAAGGTGTTCCCGACCCGCAGTCACACCGTCGCTGCGCAAGGCGGTATGTCCGCCGCGCTGGGCAACATGGGGCCGGATGACTGGCGTTGGCACATGTACGACACCGTCAAGGGCTCGGACTGGCTGGGCGACCAGGACGCCATCGAATACATGTGCCGTGAGGCCATCCCGGCGGTCATCGAGTTGGAACACTATGGTGTGCCGTTCTCTCGCACCGAGACCGGGCACATTTATCAACGTCCTTTCGGCGGCATGACCACCAACTTCGGTGAGGGCACCGCCCAGCGCACCTGCGCGGCGGCCGACCGTACCGGGCATGCCATCCTGCACACGCTGTACCAGCAGGCGCTCAAGCACGAAGCCGAGTTTTACATCGAATACTTCGCGATCGATCTGATCATGGAGGATGGCCGCTGCCGCGGTGTATTGGCCTGGGACTTGTCCGATGGCTCGCTGCACCTGTTTCGCGCCCACATGACCGTTTTGGCCACCGGCGGGTACGGGCGGGCGTTCTTCTCCGCCACCAGCGCCCACACCTGCACCGGCGATGGCAACGGCATGGTGCTGCGGGCCGGATTGCCGCTGCAGGACATGGAGTTCACCCAGTTCCACCCCACCGGCGTTTATGGATCAGGCTGTCTGATCACCGAAGGGGTGCGTGGCGAAGGCGGTTACCTGACCAACTCCGAAGGCGAGCGCTTCATGGAGCGCTATGCACCCAATGCCAAGGACCTGGCTTCGCGCGACGTGGTCAGCCGCTCGATGACCGTCGAGATCCGCGAGGGGCGGGGCGTAGGCCCGGAGAAGGACCACATACACCTGCACCTGGAGCACTTGGGTCCGGAGGTCATCCACGAGCGGCTGCCCGGCATTGCCGAAACCGCCAAGATTTTCGCCGGCGTGGATGTCACCAAGGAGCCCATACCGGTGCTGCCGACCGTGCACTACAACATGGGCGGTATCCCCACCAATTACTACGGTGAGGTGGTGACCCTGCAGGACGGTAATCCCGACCAGGTCGTCCCCGGATTGATGGCCATTGGCGAGGCCGCCTGCGTGTCGGTGCACGGCGCTAACCGCCTTGGGTCGAATTCGCTGCTGGATATCGTGGTGTTCGGCCGCGCTGCGGCCATTCGCTGCGCCGAACTGATCAAACCGGGCATGAATCATCGCCCGATGCCCGCTGCAAGCGTCGATAAGGTTCTGGCGCGGTTCGACCGTTTGCGCCATGCTTCCGGCAGCCAGAGCACGGCGACCGTACGCAATGCCATGCAACGCACCATGCAGAATCATGCTGCGGTATTCCGCACCGGTGAGTCGATGCAAGAGGGCATGGACGGTATGCAGGCGGTGTACGCAAGCTTTGCCGATGTGAAGGTCGCCGATCACAGCCTGATCTGGAACTCCGATCTCGTGGAGACACTGGAGCTCGATAACCTGCTCGGCTGTGCCGTGGTATCGATAACTGCCGCCCTCAACCGCAAGGAAAGCCGTGGCGCCCATGCGCGCGAGGACTTCCCCGATCGTGACGACCAGGAATGGATGAAGCACACCTTGACCTGGATGGACGAGAGCGGCGCAGTGCGTATCGACTACCGGCCGGTGCACGACTACACCCTCACCGATGAAGTGGAGTACTTCCCGCCCAAGAAGCGGGTCTACTAAGCGGAGTTACCCCTGATGGCACAGTTCCGACTTCCGGCCAACTCCCGGGTCCTGCAGGGCAAGCTCTTCGGTGCCCCCGCGGGCGCGAAGAACGTCCGGGTCTTCAAGATCTATCGCTGGGACCCCGACACGGGGGCCAATCCCCGGGTGGACGAGTACATGGTCGATATGGACAGCTGCGGTCCGATGATTCTGGACGCGCTGATCAAGATCAAAAATGAGATCGACCCCACGCTGACCTTCCGCCGCTCCTGCCGTGAAGGGATCTGCGGGTCGTGTGCGATGAACATCGATGGCACCAACACCCTGGCCTGCACCAAGGCCATCGAGGATGTCGACGGCGATGTACGGGTGTTTCCGTTGCCGCACATGCCGGTCATCAAGGATCTGGTGCCCGATCTGACGCATTTTTACGCGCAGTATGCATCGATCAAGCCGTGGATGCAGAGCCAGACACCCCCGCCGCCGGATCGTGAGCGCCTGCAGTCCAAGGAGGATCGCGCCCGTCTCGATGGGTTGTATGAGTGCATTCTCTGCGCCTGTTGCTCCACTGCCTGTCCCAGCTATTGGTGGAATTCCGACCGCTACCTGGGGCCGGCCGTGCTGTTGCAGGCGTACCGGTGGATCGCCGACTCCCGTGACGAGAACACCGGCGAACGGCTGGACGAGTTGGAGGATCCTTTCCGCCTCTATCGTTGCCACACGATCATGAACTGTGCCCGGACTTGCCCCAAGGGGCTGAACCCGGCCAAGGCCATTGCCGAGATCAAGAAGCTGATCATCGAGCGGCGTTGAAGGCACAGCCGGGCCAGCCAGGTATGAATGACATCGGTCGCCTGCGGTGGCGTTGCCGCCGCGGCATGAAAGAGCTGGATCTGGTCCTGCTTCGTTTTCTCGAACAGGACTATCCGGGGCTGGACCCGCGACAGCAGGCGGATTTCGCCCGACTGCTCGCGCTCCAGGATCCCGAGCTCTGGGCCTATCTCACCGGACGCGACGACCCGAAGGACGCGGGCCTTGCCGATATCATCCAACGAATGCGCGGCCCCGCTCAGCCTGCGTCTTGACAAGTCGCCCTCCGGTGTCGTGCTTGATCGGATTCTGGCGGGTGCTGGGTTGGCCGTTTTGGCGTTCTTCGCCCGGGCACCGATCATTTTGAGCGTTACCGGAGCGGCTCTCTGCTTGTTTCTCGCCTGGCCTCGCCGATCTCATGCGGCCATCGAATTGCGGCTATGGGCCGATGGGCGTGGTCTGTTGTGTCGGCAAGGCGCAAACGATGCGCTCGTTAACTGGTCGGGTGTTGTCGTCGGGCGCTGGGCACGGCTGACGCTGAGAGTCGAGGGTGGTGTACTGGCCAATATCCATTGGTTCACACCATGGACCACCGACCCCGCATCGCTGCGTACGCTCCGCCAGTGGGTGCTGGCCGCTGCGGAGCGTACGTGAGCCTTACCAGCGTGGCGGGTGGCCGGCGCCGGCGAAGTTCGCCGGTACCAGTACGGTGTCGCGCGCCATGACATCGCCCAGTGTGTCGGGATAGTCCAGGCTGAAATGCAATCCACGGCTCTCCCGTCGACCCATGGCTGAGCGGATGATGAGATCGGCCACCTGTGTCAGATTGCGCAGTTCGAGCAGATCGGCGGTGACCCGGAAGTTGCCGTAATACTCCGCTATTTCCCGCGCCAGCAGGTCGACCCGGTGCTGCGCCCGCGCCAGGCGCTTGTTGGAGCGCACGATGCCCACGTAGTCCCACATGAAACGGCGCAACTCCATCCAGTTATGGCTGACCACGACCTCTTCGTCGGAATCGGTCACCCGACTCTCGTCCCAAGCGGGAATCAACATGTCATCGGCGCGCACGGCAGTGTGCGACAGAATGTCTCGCGCCGCGGCGACACCAAAGACCAGGCATTCGAGCAACGAGTTGCTGGCCATGCGGTTGGCCCCGTGCAAGCCGGTGAACGCCGCCTCGCCGATGGCATATAGGCCTTGCAGGTCAGCACGGCCGTTCAGGTCGGTCATGACGCCGCCGCAGGTGTAGTGCGCAGCGGGGACCACGGGGATGGGCTCCCGTGTGATGTCGATGCCGTAGTCCAGGCAGGTCGCATGGATGGTGGGGAAGTGGCTTCTGACGAAGTCGGCCGGGCGATGGCTGATGTCCAGGAACACGCACGGCACGCCCAGGCGTTTCATTTCGTGGTCGATCGCGCGGGCGACGATGTCCCGAGGCGCCAGTTCTTCACGCGGATCGAACCGGGCCATGAACGGCTCGCCATCGGGAAGCAGCAGGCGTCCGCCTTCGCCCCGCACGGCCTCGCTGATCAGGAACGATTTGGCTTTGGGATGATAGAGGCAGGTGGGATGAAACTGCATGAACTCCATGTTGGCCACGCGGCAGCCGGCGCGCCAGGCCATGGCGATGCCATCGCCGGTGGAGCCGTCCGGATTGCTGGAGTAGAGATAGGCCCGGCTCGCTCCACCGGAGGCAAGGACGACCCAGCGTGCGCGCCAAGTCTCCACAGCCCCGCTGTCGAGGTTGAGTACATAGGCGCCGAAGCACCGATTGCCGGAAACACCGAGACGGCGGCTGGTGATCAGGTCGACCGCCATGCGCTGAGCCCGCAAATCCAAACCGGCCGCGCTCAGCGCCTGAGCCTGGAGTGCCTCCTGTATGGCTCGCCCCGTCGCGTCGGCCGCATGGACGATACGCCGGTGGCTGTGTCCACCCTCGCGGGTGAGGTGAAAGCCGCTGCCGCCGCCGGGCTGGTCCTCCGTGGTGAACGGCACGCCCATGGTGGCAAGCCATTCGATGGCCTCACGGCCGTGTTCGACGGTGTAGCGGACGGTATCCTCGTGGCACAGGCCGGCACCGGCGATGAGCGTATCCTCGATGTGGGATTGCAGCGAATCGCTGACCTCGTCCATGACGGCGGAGACCCCACCTTGGGCATAGAACGTACTGCCTTCATGCAGGGCGGCCTTGGCGATAGCCGTCACCCTGAGGTGTGGTGCCAGGTGCAGGCCTAGGCTTAGACCCGCGGCGCCGCAGCCGATCACCAGTACGTCCGTCTCGAAATAATCTGTCATCGGTGCCTGATTTTCTTCGTGTTGTCCCACATGCAGTCACTATAATCGCAGGCTGCTGCGAACTTCGGTAGCCGCCCAGGGTCTACCTGCCTGGGTTAGCCGGAGGGCGCCGAATGAATCCACAGATCCAAGGGGTCAGGCCCGAATGGGCGATACAGCAGTCGATCGAGAGTTGGTGCAGCGTGTCCAGCGTGGAGACAAGAGCGCGTTCGACGTATTGGTCCGCAAGTACCAGTTCAAGATCGTGAAGCTGGTGTCGCGCTATGTGCACGATCCCAACGAATCGATGGACGTGGCGCAAGAGGCATTTTTCAAGGCTTACCGCGCATTGCCCGGATTTCGTGGCGACAGCGCGTTCTATACCTGGTTGTACAGGATCGCCATCAACACGGCGAAAAACTACTTGGTTGCACAGGGCCGGCGCCCGCCCGGCTCGGATATCGATGCGCAGGAAGCAGAACAATACGACGGTGAGTCATACCTGAAGGAATATGAAACCCCCGAACGGGTGTTGCTCAAGGATGAGATCGAGGCCACGGTCTACCGGGCAATCGAGGAGTTGCCCGAGGACTTACGCACCGCCATCACGCTGCGGGAGTTGGAGGGGATGAGCTACGAGGAAATTGCGCAAACCATGGGATGCCCGATCGGGACCGTGCGATCACGCATATTTCGCGCACGCGAGTCCATCGACAACACACTGCGGCCGTTATTGAGTTAATTGAGGCAGGTTCAAGTACGATGACCGACAAGACGGGTGAACAGATTTCCGCGCTGCTGGACGACGAAGTCCGGCCCGAAGAAGCACAATTTGCTGTGCGATTGCTGTGCCAACGCAGCGAATCGCGGGCTCAACTGGAACGCTACGCATTGATTCGCGAAGCCATGCAGGGCCACTTGGCTGAGCGCACCGGATACGGTTTGGCCGATCGGATCGCCGCCCGTCTGGAGGAGCTCCCAGCATTCGAGCAAGCGCCGGCAGCGGTACCAACCGGTTCTGCGGCGCCCTGGCGCCGTCCAGCATTGGGGTTTGGGCTGGCCGCGTCGGTCGCCGTCCTTGGCGCGGTCGGCATGGGCGGGCTTTGGCAGCCACCGGCGGATGTGCCTACCCCAGCCCTCGCATCGGATGCGAACGAGCCGGCGTCATCGCCGTTGATCGCCGATGCGGCGTTGCCACCCCCCGGCGAATGGAGTCGCGAGCTGGAGCGGTATTTGGTGGACCACAATGAGTTCGCATCGCAGAACAGCGTTCATGGGGTCGTTCCCTACGTCCGCATGGTGGGCCACGAGACCGGTCGGTAATGGCATGAGGGCTTGTCTGATGGTGCGCCGTAATGCTCTGGTCCTGCTGACAGCGATGTTGTGGTCAGTCAGCTCATGGGGTGGCGGTGACGACGCGCGAGCCTGGCTGGAACGAATCAGCCAGCAAGCCGATGAGGTGAGTTATCAAGGCGCATTCGTCTATGTGCAGGGCGACCATGTCGAGTCCATGCGCATCATTCATGACGCCGAGCAAGGCGTCCAATACCTCTCTGCGCTGAACGGCGAGCATCGCGAAGTGGTAGTTGCCGGTGAGTACGGTATCTGCCTGCTGCCGAATCGTCGGGTCGCTTTCGGCGGTAGCGGCGACAGGCGGCCGATTTTGGCTGCTTTTCCGGAGGAGTTGGAGCGGCTTTCGGCGCACTATGCCTTCCAGATGGTCGGCGATGACCGGGTGGCCGGTCATGCGGCCAAGGTGATCGACCTGGCGCCTCGCGACAATATGCGCTACGGCTATCGGCTGTGGGTGGACGCGAGCTATGGCGTGCTGCTTCGCTCCGCGTTGATCGGTGAACGCGATGTCGTCATCGAGCAGTTGATGTTCACCAGCATCGACTACGGCGGGGTGCCACCGATCCCCGCCGACCAGGCGGCATTGGCCAGGTCGGACCGATCGGGTGAGACGGCGGAGGTGCTGGAAGGCGATTGGACGCTCACCGGCTTGCCGCCGGGATACGAGGCAGTCTGGTACACCCGTTATCAACGTGGAGACGATGCCGTTCATACGGAGCACATCGTTGTCAGCGACGGATTGGCCACGGTATCCGTGTTCGTCGAACGTCTTCCAGAGTCTGGTGTGCCGGTACTCGAAGGCGCTTCCCACGTCGGTGCTATGCAGGCTTATGGTCGGGTGGTGGACGGTCACCAGGCGCTCGTGGTCGGCGAGGCCCCGGTAGCGGCGATTCAGATGATCGCCAATGCGGTCAAAGCCAAGACCCCGTGATCGAAACGCACGCGACGGTGGAGTCGGTGATCGCCGGGCGTACCCGGATACGTGTGCATCGCCGTCAGGCTTGTGGGGGTTGCGGCCATCGGGATGCAGGCTGCGGGGCTGGGGCTTTACAGCGCTGGATGGCCAGGCGCGGCGACATGGTTTTCGATGTCGTGGGCAACGGCGGGTTTCGACAAGGGGATCAGGTGGTGCTCGGGCTGACGCCAGTCGCGCTGTCGCGGGCGATCTGGTGCGCCTACGGCTGGCCGTTGGCAGGGCTTATGAGCGGTGCTGTTTGCGTGGGGTTGGCCAGCGGAAACGATGCCGGCACGCTTTTTGGTGCATTGACTGGCCTGTTCGTAGGATTGGGTATGGCGCGCCGGATGGCCGGTGTCGTCGGCTCGGAACCCAGAATCCTGCGCACCCTGGCAGGACATCGCATGCAATCTCCGGCGGCTTAGGCTAAAGTGCAGCGCCCGCACCGTCGGCAGGCTGGTCGTGCGGGTTTGCCTTAACCCCTTGAGTTGCAACGAGCCGCATGGATCACATCCGCAATTTTTCCATCATTGCCCATATCGACCACGGTAAGTCCACGCTTGCCGATCGTTTCATTCAGATCTGCGGCGGGTTGACTGAACGGGAAATGGCCGCTCAGGTGCTGGACTCCATGGACCTGGAGCGGGAGCGCGGCATCACGATCAAAGCGCAAAGCGTCTCGCTGACCTATAAGAGTCCCACCGGCAAGACCTACCAGCTGAACTTCATCGACACCCCCGGACACGTCGATTTTTCCTATGAGGTCTCCCGATCGCTGGCTGCCTGCGAAGGTGCATTGCTGGTGGTGGATGCGGCCCAGGGTGTCGAAGCTCAGAGCGTGGCGAACTGCTACACCGCGATAGAGCAGGATCTCGAAGTGGTGCCGGTGCTGAACAAGATCGACCTGCCTGCGGCGGAGCCGGAGCGAGTTGCGAGGGAGATCGGCGATATCATCGGCATCGACGCCATGGACGCCGTTCGGGTGAGCGCCAAGACCGGCGTCGGCGTGCCCGAGCTCCTGGAGCGATTGGTCGAGCGCATTCCACCGCCCAAGGGTGATCCGGCTGCGCCACTCAAGGCATTGATCATCGACTCCTGGTTCGACAGCTACGTCGGCGTCATTTCGCTCGTACGTGTGGTGGACGGACGCATAGAGCCGAAACAGAAGATCAAGATCATGTCCACCGGCCGGGTGTTCCAAGTCGATCGCGTGGGCATTTTCACGCCCAAGCGTTCGGATCGGCCCGTGCTCAACACCGGCGAGGTCGGTTATGTCATCGCCGGCATCAAGGAGATCGACGGTGCGCCGGTCGGCGATACGCTGACATGGGGCGATCGACCCGCCGACAAGCCCCTGCCCGGTTTCAAGAAAGTGCAGCCGCGGGTCTTCGCCGGCCTGTTCCCCGTTGAGTCCGATGACTATGAGGACTTGCGTGATGCGCTGCAGAAATTGCGCCTCAACGATGCCTCTTTGCACTACGAGCCTGAGACGTCCCAAGCGCTGGGGTTCGGGTTCCGTTGTGGATTCCTGGGCATGCTGCACATGGAGATCGTTCAGGAGCGTCTCGAACGCGAGTACGACCTGGATCTCATCACTACGGCACCGACCGTCATCTACGAAGTGGTGAGTACCAGCGGCGAGACCTTGTATATCGACAACCCTGACAAGCTTCCAGCCGCGAACAAGGTGGCGGAGGTGCGCGAGCCGATCATCATCGCGAACATCCTGGTGCCTCAGGACTACCTCGGCAATGTGATGACGCTGTGCATCGAGAAACGCGGCTCGCAGCGCAACCTGGTGTACGCTGGCGGTCAGGTACAGCTGACATTCGAGCTTCCATTGTCCGAGGTGGTGCTGGACTTCTTCGATCGGCTGAAATCGGTCAGTCGCGGTTTCGCCTCGTTCGACTATCATTTCGATCGCTTCCAGGCCGAACCGCTGGTGAAGCTCGACGTGCTGATCAACGGCGAGAAGGTCGATGCGCTATCCGTCATCGTCCATCGTGATCAAGCCCAGTATCGTGGGCGCGATCTGGTCGAGCGGATGAAGGACATCATCCCGCGGCAGATGTTCGAGGTCGCCATCCAGGCGGCTATCGGGTCACACATCATCGCCCGGTCGACGGTCAAGGCCATGCGCAAAAACGTCCTGGCCAAGTGCTACGGTGGCGATGTCAGCCGCAAACGCAAGCTTCTCGAGAAGCAGAAGGCGGGTAAAAAGCGCATGAAGCAGGTCGGCCGTGTCGAGATTCCGCAGGAGGCATTCCTGGCCGTGCTTCAGGTCGACAAGAAGTAATCCCGCTATAGCGCCCCCTATAAACCAAGAAATGGTATCCGATGAGTGTTGATTTCGCCCTGATCCTTGTAGTGGCCACTGCATTGACCGGCTTCGTCTGGTTGCTGGATATTGCGTGGCTCGGCCGCCGTCGTGCTCGATCCCTGGAGTTGGCCAGATCGACCCGGGAGATCGGGGGGCGCATCGAGGTCGAGCGGCCGGTGCCTTGGTACGTGGATTTTTCCAAGTCGTTCTTCCCGGTCATCCTGTTCGTCCTGGTGCTGCGCTCCTTTGTCGTGGAGCCTTTTCGCATACCGTCGGAATCCATGATGCCGACGTTGCTTGCGGGCGACTTCGTGTTGGTGAACAAGTTCAGCTACGGCCTGCGGCTGCCCGTGTTGAACACAAAATTTCTCTCCGTGGGTGAACCCCAGCGGGGCGATGTCGTGGTGTTCCGCTATCCGGAGGACCCGAGCATCAACTACATCAAGCGAATCGTCGGCCTGCCTGGTGATCATCTGCACATGCTCAACCGCCAGTTGTATGTCAACGGCAAACCGGTGCCGTTGGACGGGCCGGTCGAGCCGCCGTACGACGTCGATCCCGGCCCCGGGTATGCAGTATTCCGTGAGGACTTGGGGGAGGGTGGACACGTCGTCCAACTTCGCGATCCGCGCCTGCAGGCGCCGTACTGGCCCTATTCAAGTGACAATGTGGTTCCTGAGGGTCATTATTTCGCTTTGGGGGACAACCGCCACAACAGTCGAGACAGTCGCTACTGGGGCGCGCTCCCGGAAGAGAATCTGATCGGCAAGGCATTTCTGATCTGGCTGAACCTTGACTGCATAACCGGCAATGGGCACTGCGGACGTATCGGGAGTAGCATCGAATGAACACACGGGGAGTACCGCTGTCGCGGATGAGGGGGATGTCGCTGATCGCCATGGTGTTG
>CBFGWV010000012.1:0-44734 GCA_965652545.1 uncultured Candidatus Competibacteraceae bacterium
TCTCCTCATGCGAAAGTAGGTCACCGCCAGGGCCTTACACGACAACCCCCGATGCATACGCATCGGGGGCTTTGTTTTTGTCTCGGTGCAATTAAAACAGCGCCATCTGTCCGCCGACTTCAGGCGGCCTAAACAAATCGCACCGCAGGCCTTCCGTTCGCTCCATCCTATTACCGTTAAGCCCAAGCGATCGACAGGCCCTTCTGAATCGTTGCCATAACAGGTCCGCGTACGGACCCGTCCCGCGCATTCGTTGGCCGAATGTGCTGTCGTTCATCGCACCATCTCGACATTGCCGGATGAGTGAACGCACATGTTCGGCGCGTTCCGGATAGTGTGCATCCAGCCATGCGTCGAACAGGGGAGCGACTTCCCGCGGCAGCCGTAGCAGCAACCCACCCGCGCGATCCGCCCCGTGGCCGGCCGCGGCCGTGAGGATTGCTTCGATCTCCGTATCGGTGAGGCCGGGAATGATCGGTGACACGAGCACGCCCACAGGGATGCTCGCATCCTTCAGATGGCTGATTGCCTCCAGCCGTGCCTGCGGACTGGAGGCGCGGGGCTCTAGGCGACGCGCGAGCTGAACATCCAATGTGGTTATCGACAAATTGACCGAGGCCAGCCCTTGACAGGCCATATCGTGGAGGATGTCCAGATCGCGAAGGACACCTCGCGACTTGGTGATAATGGACACGGGGTGTCGGGTCTCATGCAGCAGCGTGAGGATCTGGCGGGTGAGTTCGAGCCGCCGCTCCACCGGCTGATAGGGGTCAGTATTGGCGCCCAGAGCCAGCGGACTGACCCGATAACCAGGCCGGGCCAACTGCTCACGCAGTTGAACGGCCACATTATGTTTGGCCAGGATGATGGTCTCGAAGTCCAGGCCTGGCGATAGGTCGTGGTAGGCGTGGGTGGGGCGTGCAAAGCAATAAATACAGCCGTGTTCGCAACCCTGGTAGGGATTGACGGATTGGCTGAACGGAACATCTGGAGATTGGTTGCGACTGATGGGGCTGCGGCACTGCTCGCTGCGAACCTCAGTGCGCAGGGCGCGCGCGGGGGCGTTGCTCGACTCCCCGGGCCAACCGTCATCTTCAATCTGGTGATGATGGGAATGAAAGCGGTTGTTCGGATTGAACGTTGCCCCGCGCCCTTTATTTGGCGGCGGGGCTTTGCGTGGCATGGCTCAGGCGACCGGCAACTGTTTGCGCAGCTTCTTCATCGCATTGGCTTCGAGTTGCCGGATGCGCTCGGCTGATACGCCATAGTCCGCTGCCAATTCGTGCAAAGTGGCCTTCGGCTCTTCGAGCCAGCGCCGTCGAAGAATCTCGCGACTGCGGTCGTCCAAATTCTCCAGAGCATCTGTCAGGCTGTCGGTTGCCCGACTCTGCCAATCATCAGCTTCGAACTGGGCGGCAGGGTCGGAATTCATGTCCGCCAGATAGGACGAAGGCGCGTACATGTCCTCATCGTCCTCGGTGCCCGGGCGGGGATCGAACGCCACATCATGCCCCGCCAAGCGGGATTCCATCTCCACGACCGTTTCAGGGTCGACGCCTAAATCCTGGGCGACAGCCTCGACTTCCTGGCGATTGAGCCATCCGAGGCGGCGCTTGGCGCTGCGTAGATTGAAGAACAACTTGCGCTGAGCCTTGGTCGTCGCCACCTTTACGATGCGCCAGTTGCGCAGGATGAATTCGTGGATCTCAGCTCGAATCCAGTGCACCGCGAACGATACCAAGCGTACGCCATGCTCCGGGTCGAAGCGCCGGACGGCCTTCATCAACCCGACGTTGCCTTCCTGGATCAGGTCGCCCAGAGGCAATCCATAGCCCATATAGCCGCGGGCCACATGAACGACGAAGCGCAGGTGGGCGAGGATCAACCGGCGTGCGGCGTCGAGGTCGTCGTCGTCGCGCAAGCGACGGGCCAGCGCCTGCTCCTCGTGGGCTTCCAGCGTTGGCACCTGGTTGATGGTCTGAATGTAACGATCGACGCTGTCTACTGGCGTCGGCAGACTCATGGTGCGGGTGACCAAGGCGTGCGTCATATGTGAGTTCCTCCAATGCAGAGCGCTATTTTAGCACTCAAGCATTCAGAGTGCTAAGGCATCGCTGAGTTCCCGGCTGCAGTATCGATTGCAATCAACGCATCGACGAATGCAGCTGCATCGAAGGGCCTGAGGTCGTCTGCGGACTCGCCTACCCCGACATAGCGGATCGGCAACCCCAAGCGTTCCGCGATGGCGAATACGATGCCGCCCTTGGCCGTTCCGTCGAGCTTGGTCAGAACGATGCCGGTGACCCCCACGGCATCGTGAAATTGAGCGGCTTGGGCAAGGGCGTTCTGGCCGTTGCCGGCATCGAGCACAAGCAACACCTCATGGGGTGCTCCGCTATCCTGCTTGCCCAAGACCCGCTTGATCTTGCGCAACTCATCCATCAGGTTGCTCTGCGTGTGCAGCCGCCCAGCGGTATCGGCGATCAGAATATGAACATCGCGTGCACGGGCGGCCTGATAGGCGTCGAAGATGACCGAGGCGGCATCCGCACCCTGGCCCTGGGCGATCACTGGTACCTGATTGCGTTCGCCCCAGGTGCCGAGCTGTTCGACGGCGGCGGCGCGAAACGTATCCCCGGCGGCTAGCATGACCTTGTGTCCGGCCAGCTTGAAGCGCCTGGCCAACTTGCCGATGGTGGTGGTCTTGCCTGCCCCATTGACGCCAACCATAAGAATGGTGAACGGTCGGATTGAGTCAGGGGTCTGTAGGGCGACTTGGCAGGGTGCCAACAGCGCGATCATCTCCTCCCGCAACGCTTGCATCAGGGCGGCGACGTCGGTCAGTTGCTTGCGCGAGACGCGTTCGGTCAGCCCGCCGATGATTCGGCGAGTGGCGTCCACCCCGACATCCGCCATGAGCAGCCGGGTCTCCAACTCATCCAGCACCTCATCGTCGATTGCCTTTTTGCCGAGCATGAGGTCGGCCATGCCCTCCACCAGCCCCTTGCGGGTGCGGGAGAGGCGTTCGCGCAGGCGCTGCATGAGCGCAGGTTTGTCTTCCGCGGGCAGTTCTGCTGCGGGAGCCGCCGCTGGCTCTTCAGTCTTGCGTTTGCGGCGGAACAGGCCGAACAGCCTGTCCTTGTCACTGTCTACCGCTTTGTCGTCGGACATGGGATCGCTGACCTTTGGCGTCTCGTCTGGCGTAATGGGGGGTGCTGCCATGCCGGTGCCTGACGCATGAGGGCGACGATTGTAGCGTATGATGCGCGGCGCCCGAACGGTCCTGTCGTTGAGGAGGTCACTGTGTCGAATTGCGCGACTGTGCGCTGCCTTATCTTGTTGCTGAGCTTTGGGATGTCAGCAACAGTACATGCAGCTCAGGTGCATGAGCACACGTTGGACAATGGCCTGAAAGTCCTGGTTCAAGTCGATGACAGGGCACCGGTAGTGGTCTCCCAGATCTGGTACAAGGTCGGCTCGAGCTATGAGCCGCCGGGCATCACCGGTATCAGCCACATGCTCGAGCACATGATGTTCCAGGGCACGGAAACCGTGGGTCCTGGCGAGTTCTCCCGCCGCATCGCCGAGCAGGGCGGCTCTCAGAACGCATTCACCGGGCGCGACTACACGGCGTACTTCGAACAGCTCTCGTCCGATCAACTGCCGTTGGCGTTCGAACTGGAAGCCGATCGCATGCGCAATCTCTTGCTTGCCGAGACAGCCTTTGCGACCGAGCGCCAAGTGGTGCAGGAGGAGCGGCGCCTGCGGGTCGAGGACGATCCGCGATCCCTCACCGGCGAACAGGCTCAGGCGGTCGCATTCACCGTGAGCCCCTATGGGCATCCCATCATCGGCTGGATGGCGGATATCGATGCCTACACATTGGCTGATTTGGCGCAGTGGTATCAGCGCTGGTACGGCCCCAACAACGCAACGCTCGTTGTCGTGGGCGATGTCCAGGCCGATGCCGTGTTCGATTTGGCCGAGACGCATTTCGGCTCGATTCCACCAATAGACCTCCAACCGCCGCGAGGGCTCACCGAGCCGCCGCAACGGGGACCGCGCAGGGTCACGGTGAAGGCGCCGGCGGAACTGCCGTATCTCATCGTCGGTTACAAAGTGCCATCGTTGCACAGTGCCCAAGCGCCGTGGGAAGCCTATGCCCTCGAAGCGCTTGCCGGTGTGCTCGATGGCGGGCGTAGTGCGCGGATCGAGCGTGAACTTGTGCGAGGCAGTGGTGTGGCGGTCGGCGCCGGTGCCAGCTATAGCCTGACAAGCCGGCTGGACGATCTTTTCTCCCTGGCTGGCATACCGTCGTCCGGTTCGGACATGGCCGCCCTCGAAGCCGCTTTTGATGACCAGGTGGCGCGGCTGAAAGCCGAGCCGGTGAGCAAGGATGAGTTGCAGCGGGTCATCGCCCAAGTCATCGCCTCGGACGTGTATCAGCGTGATTCGCAGTTCTATCAGGCCATGCGTTTGGGAACGACCGAAACCGTCGGCCTCGGCTACCGGCGGCTGGACGACTATATCGAACGCATGCAGGCGGTCACGCCTGAGCAGATCCAGCAGGTCGCGCAGCGCTATCTCATCGACGAACGCAAGACCGTTGCCGTCCTGGAGCCGCAATCGATGGAAACCGGCAGCGATGAGCCCTCTCAATCGCCTTCGGCCGCGGAGGCTGTGCAATGATCCCCCGATTCCTGATAAGCGTATGCCTGGTGGCCTGCACGTTGCCCCCGGCCTGGGCGCAGCCTGAGGTACAAAGCTGGACCGCTGACAGCGGTGCCCATGTTCTGTTCGTCTCCACGGACGTACTACCGATGATCGATGTCCGTGTCGTCTTTGATGCCGGTGCAGCGCGCGATGGCGACAGTCCGGGTCTGGCCGCGCTGACCAGCCGCCTGCTTTCGGCCGGTACTGAGGCAATGGACGAGGACGCCGTGGCGACGGCGTTCGAATCGGTGGGTGCGAATTTCGGATCGGGGTCCGCCCGCGACATGGCTTGGGTCGACCTGAGGGTGCTCTCCGATCCGGCGTACCGCGAGCCGGCAGTCGCGCTGATGGCTGATCTACTGGCCTCCCCCGCGTTTCCGATGGTGAGTTTCGAGCGTGAGCGCAGCCGCGCCCTCAGTGCTCTCGACGCTCTGAACCAGTCGCCGGATGCGGTGGCCGAGCTTACGTTCTATGCAGCTGTTTACGGGGACCATCCTTATGGCTCGCCGCCACAGGGCACTGTCGAATCGCTGAGCACGATGGCTGTCGCTGATTTGAAGGCTTTCCACCAGCGTTTCTATGTCGCAGCCAATGCGACAGTCGCGATCG
Organism: uncultured Candidatus Competibacteraceae bacterium; assembly: GCA_965652545.1. GTDB lineage: Bacteria > Pseudomonadota > Gammaproteobacteria > Competibacterales > Competibacteraceae > CBFGWV01. The sequence continues at coordinate 5,323 of CBFGWV010000012.1, forward strand.
TCGGTGACCTGGATCGCCCCCAGGCCGAGGCTTTGGCCGCCGGTCTGACCAATGGACTGCCTCAGGGTGATGCACCCCCAGCCCTGCCGCCCGTGCCATCGCCACAGGTCGCTGGCGAGACGCTGAAGGTACCGTTTCCCTCATCCCAGGCCCACGTGTACATCGGCCAGGCCGGCGTGACCAATGGGGAGCCGGATCTCCCTGCATTGAAGCTGGGCAATCAACTACTCGGTGGTGGCGGGCTGGTGTCCGCGCTCTCTCAAGCTGTGCGTGAAGAGCGGGGGCTGTCGTACAGCATCTACAGCACATTGGTGCCCATGCGCTCGCGGGGGCCGTTCTTCATCAATCTGCAAACCCAAGGGGCGACCGCACAGGAGGCCGTCGACGTCTCAATGGCCACGCTACGGCAATTGTTGAGGGACGGCCCCGATCCCGAGGTGTTGGAGCGTGCGCGCAACAATCTGGTCAGAGGGTTTCCGCAAAGTTATGCCAGCAACGGCAAGCTGGTCGACTTTCTCGCCGCCATCGGTTTCTATGATTTGCCATTGGATTATCTGGCACAACAACCGCAAGTGCTCCAAGAGGTGCCGATCGACGGCGTGACCGATGCGATGCGCTCGCATATCCAGCCTGACGATATGGTTACCGTCATTGTCGGCGGCTGACAGCAATGGCACGCGGGGCAGGTATGGTGCGTATCGTCGGTGGCCATTGGCGCAGCCGGCGCGTGCCGGTTGCCAACGTCCCCGGCTTGCGGCCGACCACCGATCGTGTGCGCGAGACCGTATTCAACTGGCTGGCGTCGGTCGTCCCCGGTGCGCGCTGCCTGGATCTGTTCGCCGGCACCGGAGCCATGGGGTTGGAGGCATTGTCACGCGGCGCTGCACGTGTGGTGTTCATCGAGCGGCACCCGCGCATCGCCACGGGGCTGCGTGAAAGCTTGGCTACCCTGGGCGCGCCGCCGGCCGGGGACGCCCTGGTCGTCAATGACGATGCCCGCGGATTCCTGGCGCGCACACCTGGCAGCGCTTGCGACATCATTTTTCTGGACCCTCCGTTTGGGCAGGGGTTGCTCGACACCAGTCTGCGGATGCTGGTGGAAGGGGGCTGGATGGGCGAGGATACCTGGGTCTATCTGGAGTTCGAACACGGGCTGGAGCCCGCGCTTCCCGATGGATGGGGGTGGTGGCGGCGAAGCCGTGCCGGGCAGGTGGATTTCGGTCTTATCCGATCATCGCCTTGATCATTTACGCCGCGGCGCAGCATAATCGAAATCAATCAAACGCACGTACAGACCATCATGGGCCTCGTCGCGATTTACCCTGGCACTTTCGACCCGCTGACCAACGGTCATATCGACTTGGTCGAGCGTGGCGCGCGTATGTTCGACCGGCTGGTGGTGGGCGTTGCGGCGAAGTCGGGCAAGAGCACGCTGTTCACCGTGCATGAGCGCGTCGAGCAGGCGCGCGAAGTCCTGGCCGGTGTCCCCAAGGTGGAGATCACCGGCTTCGATGGCCTGCTGGTCGACTATGCGCAACGTCTGGGCGCGAAGGTCATACTCCGCGGCCTGCGGGCAGTATCGGACTTTGAATACGAGTTTCAGCTTGCCAGTATGAACCGGCGGCTGTACCCGGGCATTGAGACCGTCTTTCTCACCCCGGCAGAACAGTTCTCGTTCATATCGTCCAGCCTCGTGCGGGAGGTGGCCAAGCTTGGTGGCGATGTCTCCGCCTTCGTTCACCCCGAGGTCGAGCGCGCGCTCAAGCAGAAGTTTGCCGATCTGGGAAAAACCTGAGTACGATGATCGTCAATGCATGAGCTGAGTTTCCCGAGGTGGCAGCCATGGCGCTGATGATCACCGACGAGTGCATCAACTGCGACGTGTGCGAACCCGAATGCCCCAATGGCGCCATATCGCAGGGTGAGGAGATCTACGTGATCGACCCCAAACTGTGCACCGAGTGCGTCGGACATTTCGATACGCCGCAGTGTCAGCAGGTCTGCCCTGTCGAGTGCATCCCCCTCGACCCGGACCGTCGCGAAAGCAAGGAACAGTTGCTCGCCAAGTACCATCGGATCATGGCACCCAGTACCTGACGCACCTCAAGTCCGACAGCCTCCTAGCGCTGGCAGCGGCCGCAGTACGCGGTTGCGCGCTGGTTCAAACGCGACGATTTCAGTATCGAACCGCATACCGTGCACGGCTGGCCGGCCCGACCGTACGCCAGCAGATCCAGCGCGAAATAGCCCGGCTGACCTCGGCTGTCGACGAAATCGCGCAAGGTGGTCCCGCCGCGGGCAATCGCCTCGGACAGCACTGTGCGAACCTGCTCCGCGAGCCGCCGGTAGCGCAGCAACGCGATGCGGCCGGCCGGCCGCAGGGGGTGGATGCCGGCCCGGAACAGCGCCTCGGTGGCGTAGATATTCCCCACGCCCACGACGGTATGACCGTCCATGAGGAACGACTTGATCTCCCCGCGGCGGCCGCGGCTGCGGGCAAACAGATAATCGCCACTGAACGCATCGGTCAGTGGCTCGGGACCCAGGGACCTCAGCAACGGGTGATCGACGGCATTGCCCTCTGTCCAGAGCCAGGCTCCAAAGCGGCGTGGGTCGGTATAACGAAGTCGATGCCCGTTATCCAGCAGCAGATCGACATGATCATGCGTTCGCGGCGCGATGTCCTCCGTCATCAGGCGCAAACTGCCCGACATGCCCAGATGAACGAGGAGGGTGCCGTCGCCGATGCGGAACAGCAGGTACTTCCCACGCCGTTCCACCCCGTGCACCGGTGCATCGCGCAGCCGGAGGTCGAGGTCACCGGGAACCGGCCAGCGCAGGCGGGGGTCGCGGACGATGACGCCTGCCACCTTGCGCTGTACGAGCCAGGGCGCGATGCCTCGGCGGGTGGTTTCGACTTCCGGTAGCTCGGGCATTGGCGTTGATGACGATGACTTATCTGGGGGCGCGATAACCGCCGCGGCGGCCACGGCGGCTAAAGACGATCTGCCACAGTTGCAGATTGCGGGCGCGAAATGCGCCAGCGCAGCTTAGCAGGTAGTACCGGAACATCCGCTGGAAGGTTTCGCCATAGTTTTCGGCCAGCTCCGGCCAGGCGTCCTCGAACCGTTGATGCCAGGCCATCAGGGTGTGGTCGTAGTCGGCACCGAAATTATGCCAGTCTTCCATGATCAGCCGGCCCTCGGCGGCGGCGCCGATCTGGGCGATCGACGGCAGCATGCCGTTGGGAAAGATATATCGGTTGATCCACGGGTCGACGTTGACCATGCTGATGTTCGAGCCGATGGTGTGCAGCAGCATGAGCCCGTCCGGCACGAGGCAGCGCGCGGCCACGCGCATGAAGGTCGCATAGTTGCGGTAGCCCACGTGCTCGAACATGCCCACCGAGACGATGCGATCGAACGACTCATCGAGCTCGCGATAATCCGTCAGCCGGATATTGACCGGCAGACCTTTGCACCGCTCACGGGCCAGTTGGGCCTGTTCCCGGGAAACGGTCACGCCCACCACGCTGACCCCGTAGCGTTCAGCTGCGTACTGTGCCAGCCCTCCCCATCCGCAGCCGATATCAAGCAGGCGTTGACCACGCGTGAGCTCGAGTTTGCGGCAGATCAGATCGAGCTTCGCTTCCTGGGCCTGTTCGAGATCGGCGGCACCCATCCAGTAGCCGCAACTGTAATTCATGCGGGTGTCCAGCATGCGGCTGAACAAATCGTTGCCCAAGTCATAATGGCGTTCGGCCACGATGAACGCCCGCCGCTTGGATTGCAGGTTGACCAGACGCGCCACGGCGGAAAGCATTGCGTATCGCCAGCGTCCTCCAGCCTTTGCGTCGAGGGCATGGCTGAGAATCCGGTCGAACAGCTGGTCCAGTTGCTGGCAGTCCCACCAGCCGTCCATGTAGCTCTCGCCAAATCCGAGCGAACCTTCGCGCAACACCCGTCCAAAGAAGGCAGAATTGTGCACATGGATGTCCCACGATCGATCACCGCCGAGTTGGATGTCGGCTTGATCGAGGAGCCTGCGGATGCGGCGCTCGGCCACTTGCCCAAACCAGCCCGAAGTGGGCTCGATGAGTGATGGTGCGGGAACCTTCTGGGTCATTACGCCTCCCTGCCCGTATGGGCAAAAAGTCGTGATGGCATTGCGGGCTGCCGATGGACTGCCATGGAAGCGGCATGCCATAGTCACTGGGTTATTTGAGCAGTTTCTGTAATACGAGGTCGATACCTTTGCTTACTACCGGTCTTCTGGACCTCCCAATCTGGGGTTTGGTTCTCGCGACACTGGCTTTGACGCATCTCACCATCATCGCCGTGACGGTTTATCTCCACCGCTGCCAGGCCCACCGTGCGCTTGACCTGCACCCGGCCGTGGCGCATGTCTTCCGCTTCTGGTTGTGGCTGACCACCGGCATGGTCACCGCCCAATGGGTCGCCATACACCGCAAACACCATGCTCGCTGCGAAACCCCGGAAGACCCTCACAGCCCGCAGGTACTGGGGTTGCGCAAGGTCATGTGGGAAGGCACCGAGCTGTACCGGCGGGCGGCGGCCGATCCGCAGATCGTCGCGCAATATGGGCATGGCACGCCCAATGATTGGATGGAGCGACACGTCTACAGCCGCCACCAGAACCTGGGTCCCACCACGATGCTGGTCGTCGATCTGGCGTGCTTCGGTGTGCTGGGCCTGACGGTCTGGGCCATTCAGATGGTGTGGATTCCGTTCTGGGCCGCGGGCATCATCAACGGTGTCGGTCACTACTGGGGGTATCGCAACTTCGAACCGCGCGATGCGGCCACCAACGTCGTACCCTGGGGCGTGATCGTCGGCGGCGAAGAGCTGCACAACAACCACCATGCGTTCCCCAGCTCCGCGAAGCTCTCCAGTCGTTCGTGGGAGTTCGACATCGGCTGGGGCTATATCCGCATATTGAGCGCGTTGAGGCTGGCGACGGTTCGGCGTCTGCCGCCCAGCCTGATCCACAAACCCGAGAAGACGGTCATCGACCGCGAGACGGTCAAAGCCGTGGTGACGGCCCGCTTGCTGGTAATGAACGACTTCGCCCGCCAGGTGGTATTGCCGGTGCTCAGAGATGAGCTGCGCAAGGCGGACGCCAGCGTGCGGCGGCGGCTGAAACGCCACCGCGGCTTGCTTGTGCGCGAGCAGACCTTGCTGACCAAGAACGACCATGACCGCTTGCAATCCACCCTGGATCTGAGCCAGACGCTGAGAACCGTGATGGAGTACCGTGGCCGCCTGCAGGCTCTGTGGGATCGCACGGCAGCCAGTCAGGACCGCCTGCTGGCAAACCTGCAGGAGTGGTGCGCCCAGGCTGAATCCAGTGGGGTGCGGTCACTACAGGAGTTTGCCCGCTCCCTGCGCGGTTACAGCCTGATACCCTACAACGGCGGACAGCTCACACCCGTGCCGCCCAGCCCGCAGTAGCCGTCCGGGTTCTTGGCCAGATACTGCTGGTGATAGGCTTCGGCAAAATAGAACGTCGGCGCGTCCTGGATGTCGGTGGTGACCGGCCCTTTGCCGGCCGCTTCCAGGATGGCACCGAAGCGCTCGCGCGATGCCAGGGCGGCTCGACGCTGGCCGTTGTCGTAGGTGAAGATCATCGACCGGTACTGTGTACCCACGTCGTTGCCCTGGCGCATGCCCTGGGTGGGGTCGTGGCGCTCCCAGAAGATGCCTAGCAGGTCCTCGTAGCGGATGACCTTGGGGTCGTAGACCACGCGGACCACCTCGGCGTGTCCGGTTGCGCCCGAGCACACCTCGTCATATGTCGGGTTGGGCGTGTACCCGCCGGCGTACCCGACGGCGGTCACGTAAACACCCTCTAGCGACCAGAACAACCGCTCTGCACCCCAGAAGCAACCCAGGCCGAACATGGCCAGCACCATGCCCTCTGGGTACGGCGGCAATAGCGCCCGTCCATTGACGATATGCCTTTCAGGTACCGCCAATGGCACATCCCGCCCGGCGGGTGCTTCGTCGGGAGAAGGTAAGGTGACGCGATTACCGAGACCGAACATGGTGCCTACCCCGCGTTTGGCTGATTCAAATATTCAGGCCCAATTCACCCGCTGCGTCCTAGCCTGCGGCTGATCATGGTGCGTCCTCAAGACTCTAGCGGACAGCGGGCAAACCATGGTGCGCAGATGCGGGACCTCCCCGCGGGATGTTGTGTCGAACAGGGCCGCAGCATCCCGCAGGTCGCCCAGGCCTCCGGGCGACCTTTCCCCTGCCGGCCCGATGGTCTTCATCGGTAACCGGCAGGGCTTTTTGCGTCGGTATCGTTCCCGAGAAAAAGAAAAACCCGCCGTGGCGGTGGCCGACGGCGGGTTTTTGGTGGCCGAAGTCGGCCGGTGTTACTTGATTTTGGCTTCTTTGAACATCACATGCTTGCGGACGACGGGATCGAACTTCTTGATCTCCATCTTCTCGGGCATGGTGCGCTTGTTCTTGGTCGTGGTGTAAAAGAAGCCGGTTCCGGCGGACGACACCAGTTTGATCTTGTCACGCATGGCAGTTACTCCCGATCAGTCCCGTCAGACCCGCTCACCGCGGCCGCGCAAGTCGGCCAGCACGGTGTCGATGCCTTTCTTGTCGATGATGCGCATGCCCTTGCAGGAAACCCGCAGGCGTACGTAGCGGTTCTCGCTCTCGACCCAGAAGCGATGGGTGTGCAGGTTGGGCAGGAAGCGGCGACGGGTCTTAATGTTCGAATGGGACACATTGTTCCCGGTGGTCGGACGCTTGCCGGTCACTTGGCAAACTCTGGACATGGGTATTCCTCGAAGGTAAAGCGGTATAGCCGCGATGGACTGTCTGTGCACCGGCGCCGGGCCCGCCCATCCGGCGGCAGCGGTGGCGCGGCAGATCTCAAGAAACGCGCTTTATACCAGAGCGGCGCGAGGCGGGCAAGGTAATCAGAGCCAACCGCGCTCGGCAAACGAGACGGTTTCCCCATCTCCGATGACCATGTGATCGAGGACGCGCACGTCGACCAGTGTCAATGCATCGCGCAGGCGCTCTGTCATGCGGCGGTCCGACGTGCTCGGTTCGGCGACCCCGGAGGGGTGGTTATGCGCCAGTATGACCGCCGCGGCCCGATGCGCCAGTGCCCGCTGCACGACCGGGCGGGCGTACACCGCGGCGCCGTCTATGGTGCCCTGGAACATCTCTTCGAACGCGATGATGCGGTGACGTGTGTCCAGGAACACGACCGCGAAGACCTCGTTGGCACGGTCGCGCAAGCGGGCCTGGAGATAGTCACGGGTATCGGCCACCCCGCCGATGGCGGCTTCGCGCTTGAGCCTGGCTTCCATATGACGCCGCGCCAACTCCAGTACCGCCTGCAACTGGCAGAACTTCGCCTGGCCCAGGCCGGGACCTTCGCAAAAGGTTGTCTGATCGGCCTCCAGCAGGGCACGCAGGCCGCCGAAGCGCAGCAGCAGATTGCGAGCCAGGTCCACGGCACTGATGCCGCGCATACCGGTGCGCAGGAAGATCGCCAGTAACTCGGCATCCGACAATGCACCGGCACCACGACCCAGCAGTTTTTCACGCGGCTGTTCGCCAGCCGGCCAGTCCTTGATAGCCATACTCAACCCCCCTCGTTCCGTGAGTGAGGCGCGAGTATAGCGAAAGAATCCGCGGTCGGATTCCTCGTTCTCAACCTATGCACCGGCCCGAGGCACCGCAGCGCGTGCGCTCGCTATACTGCCGTTTTGTGTCGTCATGAAATGGGAGTGCATCATGTCCACGCCTGCCCTGGCCGGTCGCCGCATCGTGTTGGGCGTCAGTGCCGGAATCGCCGCGTACAAGAGCGCCGACCTCGTGCGTCGCCTGATCGAAGCCGGTGCCCAGGTGCAGGTGGTCATGACCGCGGGTGCCTCAGCGTTCGTTGCCCCGATGACCTTCCAGGCGGTATCCGGCCGGCCGGTCCGGCTGGAGCTGCTCGACCCTCATGCGGAGGCCGGTATGGGCCACATCGAGCTGGCCCGCTGGCCGGATCTAGTGCTCATCGCACCGGCAACGGCCAATGTGATGGCGAGAATCGCCGCCGGTTTTGCCGACGACCTGCTCACGACCCTGTGCCTGGCCACCGACAAGCCCATCGCCATTGCGCCGGCCATGAACCGCCTGATGTGGAGCAATGCGGCGACACAGGCAAACCTGGCGACGTTGCGGGGGCGCGGCGTGCATGTTCTCGGCCCCGGCAGTGGCGGCCAGGCCTGCGGCGACGTCGGAGAGGGGCGGATGTGGGAGCCCACTGAAATTCGCGATGCAGTTGCCGCGCTGCTTGCGCCCGGCACCGACGGACCGCTTGCCGGCCACCATGCCCTGGTGACCGCGGGGCCGACGCGCGAGCCGCTCGATCCGGTTCGCTATCTGAGTAATCGCAGCACCGGAAAGATGGGCTTCGCCGTCGCCGCCGCCCTGGCGCGCGGCGGTTGCACGGTTACGTTGGTCGCCGGCCCGGTGAATCAGCCGACGCCGACGGGCATCGAGCGGATCGACGTCGAAACCGCCTTGCAGATGCACGAAGCGGTCATGGCGCGCGCCGGAGGCGCCGATATATTTGTGGCTACGGCGGCCGTGGCCGACTATCGGCCGGTGCGGACGGCGGACAGAAAACTCAAGAAGGGCGAGGATGACCTGCCCACCCTGGCGCTGGTGCAGAACCCCGACATCCTTGCTGAGGTGTGTGCCCTGCCGCAGCCGCGCCCATTTACAGTGGGGTTCGCCGCCGAAACCCACGATATCGAGACCTACGCGCGCGCCAAGCTCGAGCGCAAGGGCATGGATATGATCTGCGCCAACGAGGTCGGCGCAGGGCGCGGTTTTGAAACCGACGCCAACGCGCTGCACGTGCGTTGGCGGGACGGCGGCGTGGATTTGCCGATGACCGAGAAAGGCCGTCTGGCGGATGCGCTGGTCCGCGTCATCGAGCAACGCTTCGTGGCGGCCGGACGCGCATGAACCCTGTGCTATGCTGCGCTGCGACAGACGACGGCGCGCCGGAACAGACGAGGATCGGTGTCGTGGTGAATGTAGATATCAAAATACTGGACCGGCGCCTCGGCGACACGGTACCCATGCCCGAATACGCCACCACCGGTTCGGCCGGCCTCGATCTGCGTGCGATGGTGTCCGAGCCGCTGACGCTGCAGCCGGGCCAGACCCGTCTCCTCCCCACCGGGCTGGCCATCCATCTGGCCGACCCCGGGCTGGCGGCCATGATCCTGCCGCGCTCGGGCTTGGGGCACAAGCACGGTATCGTCCTGGGCAACCTGGTCGGGTTGATCGACTCGGATTACCAGGGCGAGCTGATGGTCTCCTGCTGGAACCGTGGCGATGGCGCCTTCACCGTGGCGGTGGGGGAACGTATCGCGCAGCTGGTCATCGTGCCGGTGATGCAGGCGCGTTTTACGGTGGTATCCGAGTTCGCGCACACTGCGCGCGGTGCCGGTGGGTTCGGTCACACTGGCCGCTCTTGATCTTGCCTTTGAAGATACGACCATGACCCAGAACAACGAACGCGCGATGAACGTCGCCCGCGTACTCACCGAAGGCCTGCCGTATATCCGGCGTTTTGCCGGCAAGACCGTGGTTATCAAGTACGGCGGCAACGCGATGGAGAACGAGGCGCTCAAGAGCGGCTTCGCCCGTGATGTGGTGCTGATGAAAACCGTCGGTATCAACCCTGTCGTGGTGCACGGCGGTGGGCCGCAGATCGGCAACCTGCTTAAGCAATTGGGCAAGGAGAGCCGTTTCGTCGACGGCATGCGGGTGACCGACAGCGAGACCATGGATGTCGTCGAGATGGTGCTCGGCGGTCTGGTCAACAAGGAAATCGTCAGCCTGATCAATCGCCACGGCGGTTGTGCGGTCGGGCTCACCGGCAAGGACGGTGACCTGATCCGTGCCCGCAAGCTCACCATCACCCGGCCGGGCCCTGAACTCAACGTGCCTGAGATTATCGATATCGGGCATGTGGGCGAGGTGGCCAGCATCGACACTGCCGTGGTCGAGATGCTCACCCGCGGCAATTTCATCCCGGTGATCGCGCCGATCGGTGTCGGTGAGGATGGGCATGCCTACAACATCAATGCCGATCTGGTCGCCGGCAAGATGGCCGAGGTGCTCAAGGCCGAGAAACTCATCCTGCTGACCAACACCTCGGGGCTTCTGAGCAAGCAGGGCGATCTGCTCACCGGCTTGTCCGCCCGCCAGGTGGAGGACCTGATCGCCGATGGGACCATTTACGGCGGCATGCTGCCGAAAATCCGCTGCGCGCTCGATGCCGTGCACGGCGGGGTCCGCGCGGCCCACATCATCGATGGCCGGGTCGAGCACGCGGTGCTGATCGAGCTGTTCACCGACGAAGGCGTAGGCACCAAAATCGGGACCTGACCCGAAACCGACAGGGGAGAGCGTTATGCGGCGTGTGGTGTTCAATCAGAAGGGTGGCGTGGGCAAGTCCACGATCACCTGCAACCTGGCCGCCATCAGCGCGCACGCGGGTACGCCCACCCTGGTGGTGGATCTCGATCCCCAGGCCAACGCGTCCCGCTATCTCCTGGGCGAGGCCGCCGTCGGCGGTGAAATGACCCTGGCGGACTTCTTCGACGAGATGCTCTCGTTCCGCCTGTTCCAGAACAAACCGTCGGCTTATGTTCACGAAACGCCGTTCGAGAACCTCTGGGTGATGACCTCCCACCCGCGGCTGGACGAACTGGCAGGCAAGCTCGAGTCACGCTACAAGATGTACAAGCTCAAGGAGGCGCTGGAGTCGCTGACCGACTTCGGCGCGGTGTTCATGGACACGCCGCCGGCGCTGAATTTCTTCACCCGCTCGGCGCTCATCGCCGCGGAGCGTTGCCTGGTGCCCTTCGATTGCGACGATTTCTCGCGTCAGGCGCTGTACACGTTGCTGGACAACGTGCAGGAGATCCGCGCTGACCACAATGAGGCTCTGGAGGTCGAGGGTATCGTGGTGAACCAGTTTCAGCCGCGGGCACGGCTGCCGCGCGAACTGGTCGAGGCGCTCAAGGCCGAGGGTTTGCCGGTGATCGAGCCGTTTCTCTCCTCCTCGGTGGTCATCCGCGAATCGCACCAACGTTCCCTGCCGCTGATCCACCTCGATGCCCGCCACAAGCTGTCCCAGGAATACCAGTCCCTCGCTCAGGGGTTGGGTATCGCCTGATAGGCCGCAATCGGCACGGACCACGCCCCCAGCACATCGAGAGCGTGACCCGCGCGACCGTTCAGGAGGAGGCGTGGCTCAGCCGGCGGATGCATCCTTGCGACGACGGCGCACGGCGAGCGCGCTGACACCGGCCAGCCCACCGCCCAACAGCACCAGCGCCAGTGGCGACAGCGTTGGGATCTCGGCAATGGCATCCAGCAGTGTGACCGTTGGGTCGGCGCTGCCGCCGACGTCAGGATCGTCGGTCAACAAGGGCTGCGCCAGTTCGGTGGCGGTGAAACTGCCCTGATTGCTGATCTGGGTGACGCCGGGGGTGAACCCGTTGATGGTCACGTCGAAGGTAATCGTCGCCGAGGCGCTGGCGGCCAAGCTGCCGATGTCGACGGCAACACTCGTGTCACCGCCGGTGTTGCCGCTCGTCACACTGCCCTGGCTGGTGGTCACGGAGCCGCTGATCAGCGTTGTGTTGGCATCTGGGGTGTCTGTGAACAGCACCGCGTTGGCCGACCCAGTGCCGGTGTTGCTCAAGGTCACGGTGTATCGGAGCGTGTCGCCGGCACCCACTTGGCCGTTGCTGTCGGCATCCACGAACAAGGCGTCCGCCTTGGTTGCGGCAAGGGCCGGTTCGAAAGGTTCAGCCTGAATCGTCGTAATCTCCAGGCTCAAAAAGCATTGCGTCGAGAAGGGGCCGCAGCCGGCAGGGTTAGCGCCGCCGGCGGCAGGCATCTGGTAGGTGATCAGCGCCTCCTCCCATGTGTCAGTGGTGGCTACCGCGGCTGCCGCGCCAAGGGCGTCGGAATTCAGGATCGTCGGATCCCCGCCGCCGAACTGGGATGTCCGCAGCAACAGATTGGATGCCGCAAAATTGATGGGATTGGTGAACGAGGTGTCTTGCACGCTGGTGCCGGTGTCGCCGCGCATGACGAAGGAATCTTCGCTTGATCCGCCGAAACCGGCGGCATTGTCGCGCACCGTCGTGCCGCCAGGGTTGGACAGTATCGTGCCGTAGGTCGGTCCGAAGTCTACGAAGTAAGTCCCTGTTGCGTACTGCCCGAGGTCCGCTGCGCCTTCCGTGTCGGGTGTGGTGTCTTCGACTTCATAGTATCCGGTGAACGGCGTCAGGTCCGGCACGCCCTCGAAGCTGTTGGTGGCCCGCACCTGGCCGGAGAAGTAGAACGTTTGGACTGCGCCGAAGGCCGGCGAACTCAGCGTGGCCCCCAATGCGAGGGCAAGAACAATGGGTTTCGTGGGAGTCGGGAACGACGACATGGACGGGAACCTCTCTTGGACGTTAGGGTCGGAGCGTCTATATAATTGCATATACAAGTTATTTGAATCGACTGATTCTTGCCACCCCGGTATCGATCGCATACGGTGGAGAATGGTGAGCTTGGAGTACACTGCGCTCAACCTGGGTGAATCGCTCGGAATGCGCTTGCATGCCGGCCTATGGACATGGCTATGATCGAAACCGCGCCACAACCTGCATCGCCGATCGACGATTGCTTCGAGATGGGGCGGCTGTGCCTGTGCTTCAATCTGCGCCGCGCCACCCGGGCGGTGACGAGTCTGTACGATGAAATTCTGCGGACATCGGGATTGAAGGCAACGCAGCTGACCTTGATCGCCGCAGTGATGACGCTGACTGCCCGGGAAGGGGCACCGACGATGACCCGCTTGGCGGACGTGCTGGGCATGGACGCGTCCACGCTTTCGCGCAATGCCGCGTTGCTGGAGCGGGAAGGGCTCGCGGCGCTCAAGCCGGCGCGGGATCGCCGCTCACGAGTGCTTCAGGTCACCGATGAAGGTCGGCGGCGACTCGAGCTGGCGCGACCGCTGTGGGAGAAGGCGCAGGCGACGATGTTCGACGGCCTGGGCGAGGTGGACTCGTTGGAGGGCCTCAAGCTGTTGCGGCGCATCGCGCGGGTGCCTTACCAGGGGCAGGCGGAGTTTTGACGGGGCCGCTACAGGCCCTTTTCTTTGCGCCGATAGTGGGCTTCGGCCTGTCGAGCCAGAGTAGCCACCGACGCCCAAGGCACATGACCACCGGCGCGTTCGCGTGCCCGGTGGACCGCCAGTAGCCACAGCTGGGCGGTCATCAAGGCATCCACGTCAGCGCGGTGGCGTGTGCCGAAATCCACACCGAAGAACGCGGTCCACGCATCCAGGCCGGCTTTCTCCAGACGTGCCTCGGGGTACAGCACCGGTAGCAGCCAGGCGATGTCCAGCCAGGGGTTGGGCATAACAGCGCCCAACTGGCGATTGACGGCACGGCTGAGCACAGCCTGGTCGAAGCCGGCGTGGAACGCCACCAGCGGAGCGTTGCCGATGTACGCCAGACAGTCCACCAAGGTGTCGACCAGCGGGTCACCGTCGCGGATCTCACTGGGCGTGATGCCGTGGAGAAGAATGTTCTTGCGGCCGAGCGCACAGGCTTGGTGGACGATGCGGTGATAGGTCTCGCCTACCCGTATGCGACCCGCCTCGACCGCTACGGCGCCGATGGACAGCAGCAGATCGCGGCGGGTATCGAGTCCACTGGTTTCCAGATCGATGACGACTACGCGTGTGGCATGAATGTCGGCATCGGGGTCCGTGGCCGGCAGCGCTTGCCAGTCGGCCATCCGCTGTGCCAGCGGTGTAGCCAGGGATTTGCTGCCCCAGAGCCGGCCAAACCAACGCTTCACAGGTCGTACGCCATAGCGAGCACCGCCTGAAGCTGCCTGGCCTGGCGGAAGGCTTCTTTGAGGATGCGCTGATCCAACTCGTTCAGACTGCCCGGATCGATATGGTTGTCCGGGTCGAAACCGGCCTGGGTCTGTTGATGGTGATGGCGCATGCGCCACAGCTGGATGATGCGAAACGCATCCGCCCACGCTTCGGCCTCCGCCGCGCCAAGGCCGGCCGCCGCAGCTGCGGACACCAGGCGGCGGGCGCTGTTGGTCTCGACCAACCCATGCCGCAGCGCCAGTATCCGCGCCCCATCCACCAAGGGTGTAAGGCCGTAGCGCTTGATGTCCAGGGTATGTGCATGGGGGCCGGTGCTGGCAACTTTGAAATCCCGCACCCATCCCAGGGGCGGTCGGATTTGCAGCGCGTTTTCGGTCAGTTGGCGCAGAAAGCGTGTATTGCCCGCTGCCATCGGTGTCAGCCACTCCCGCAGGGCCTTGGCTGGCGCATCGTCGCCGAAGATGGCGCGAAAATCGAACACGCCCCTGGCCGCGTCCAACTGTGCGGCGTCGCCGTGCTCGATCCAGGCCCTGAACTGTTGCTGCCACTCATCCCGCGACCGGCACAGTTCGGCGTTGCTGGCCATGCGATGGTCGGGATTACGGGCGAAGCCGCAGTCGTTCAAGGCGTCGTTGATCCGGCGCGCCAAAGGCAGCAATGCCTCCCTGACCGCCTCCGCGGACTGCCCAGGCAGCGGATCGAACACAATGCCGTTGTCCTGTTCGGTGTGCAGGGTTTGCTCGAAGCGCCCCTCGCTCCCGAATGCCAGCCAAGTGAATGGTGGCGGTGCACGCTCGGCCGAATCGATCATCAACCGGATCGCGCGCTGGGTGAGCTGATCGTTGAGCGTGGTGGTCAGCCGGTTGATCTGCTCCACCGAGGCGCCCTGGGCCAGCATTTGGCGGCCCAGTCGCTGCACTTCGCGGCCGGCGTCTGCCAGGGCGGGGATGTCCTGTGCCTGGCGCAGGCGTCGGCCCAAGGCCACCATGCCCACTTTGTGCAGGGCGAACAGGTCGCGCTCCGACACTACGCCGACCAGCCGCTGCTGATCGACGACGCAGATATGCTGAAACCCATGCCGGACCATGGCCAGCGCGGCATCGTGCGCAAGATCGGCCGGGTGCAGGGCGACTGGCTCGGACGTCATGACCGTGGCGATGGGCGCATCCAGCGAACGACCCGGGAGCACCACCCGCGGAATCACATCGCGAAGCGTGAAGATGCCTTGCGGCCGGTGTTCGAGATCGGTGACCACGATACTGCCGACTTTTTCATCATTCAGTACCCGCAGCGCCTCCCGTATCGACGCATCCGGCCCGCAGGTCACCGGTAGGCGCTGTACCAAGCTGGCCAACGGTGCGCTCAAGGGGTTGTTCTGGGTCAGTTCGCTGACGGACTGGGCCTGAATGTGGTTCAGGGATACGGCCAGCAAATTGGCCAGTCTGGCTTGGCAGAAGTCCCGAAACGGTTGGCTGTCACCGACCAGGCGGTCGAAAACCTCGCGTCGTGTCTCGAAGCAAAAGGTATCCTCGGCGGCCTGATAGACCATCTGAACATCACCATTGGCCAGCAGGGCCGCCATCGGGAAACCGTCACCGGGCACCAGCTCGAAGGTGGTCTCCAGGACACCGCCGGGCTTGGGCAGCATGGCCTGGATGCGACCTTGCTTGATGATGTAGTAGCGCCGTGCCTTGCCGTCCTCGGGGCGGACCAACACCTCGCCACGGGGATAGAAGGCCAGCTCCAGTGTGGCGACCAGGGCCTCCACATGCGCCTCGGCCATGCGCTGAAAAGGCATGTGGCGCATCAGAAAGTCACGCACCGCTGCCAGGGCGTGGGCACTCATGTCAGCCGCGCCAAGGGGTAGCGGCTGGCCAGGGCCGCCTGCATGTCACGCACGACGGTGAAGGCATCCTTGAGTCGTCCACGCTCGAAATGCGAAAGGCTCTCGGGGGGCACGAAATTATCCGCCGGCTCACCGGCTTTCAACCGCCTTGCCTGATGTGCCAGGCGGACGTCGGTGATCAAGGCCAGAGCATCGCAGAGGTCGGCTGCACCGCGGCTGCTGATCGCACCGCCTTCGGCGGCAAGGGCCAGGCGGTCCTCGGTATTCAGTGCGGGGGCACCCACGGCAAGCGCGTGTACGCGCGCCAGGTCGATCACCGGCACGACACCGCGCAGTTTCAGGTCCAGCGTCTGGTCATGCGCACCGCCCTTGACCAGGACGAAGTTGCGGAAGAACCCCAGAGGCGGCTGCCGGGTCAGGGCATTGCCCGCCATGAGTCCGAGAAAAACGGCATTCTTTGGTGTTCGTGCGAGGACCTCGTCCATCAGTATGCTTGCCAGCGCCGACTGCCCGTGGATGGCGCGCAGGTCGAAGAACACGCTGGCATTGAGTAGCGCCTCAGGCTCCGGTTGCTCTATCCAGCGGCGGAAATAGCGCTTCCATACCGCCAATGGCTGCCGCCACTGCGCGTTGGTGGCCATGATGTCGCCGGGGCAGTAGATATAGCCGCAGGCATCGAGGCCGTCGCACACGTAAGTGGCTAGGCGGCGGAAGTAGTCGCCATGCTGGGCGGGGTCGTAGCTGTCGTCCAGGATCATGGCGTTGTCCTGGTCCGAGTGGGCGGTCTGCTCCTGGCGCGCCTGAGAGCCGCCGATGACCCAGGCATAGGGAACCGGCGGGGGGCCGAATGCCTGCTCTGCGAGTGTGAGCAGTCGACACGTCAACGCCTCACCGATGGCGCTGATGATCCGACCGACGTGGTATGCGCGGGTTCCGGCCTCGACCAGCCGCAGGAACAGCGTCGGGATGCGGCTGCTGGCCGCCGTCAGTTCGGCGACCGTACCGCGCTTGTGGATGTCGCTCACCAGTAGCACCGGAGAGCCGGCTTGGTGACGCATGAGGTCGGTGACCGTGATCATGCCAGCCGGCAACCCACCGCGCATCACCGGCAGATGGTGCACATTGGCACCCGTCATGAGCATCAGCGCTTCGAAGGCGTAGCGTTCGGCCTCCACCGTCATCGGGTCGGGGGTCATGACCGCAGCCACCTCGACCTGCCCGTCCAGGCCGCGGGCGAGAACCCGATTGCGCAGGTCCCGGTCGGTGAGAATGCCGGACAGTTGTCCGTCGTCGCCGGTGATCAGCAAGGCGGAGACCCGGGCATCACGCATCGTCGCCGCCGCCTCGTGGATGCGAGTGTCCAACGTGGCCGTTACCGGTGCCCGCGTCGCAAGATCGCCAACCGGCGTGGTCAGCAGGTCCAGTCCGCTGCCGGCATTGCCGCTCAGTGCAAGGCGGATGCGGTCGGCACCGTCGGCGCCCAGCGCGGTGGCCAGCGCGGGGTGTCGTTCCATCAAACGGTGCAGCTCCTGTAACGGCAGACCCCAGGCGAGGCCGGGCTCCATCGCGACGATACGCTGGCGCACGTCGGCGTCGAAGAGTGCATCGAGACCGGCCAGCTCACCCTCGCTGGCTTTGGCGAGCAACTCGCCGTCGGCGGCACGCACCTCCACGGCACCGTGCTGGATCAGCCACAGGGCCGCTGGCGGGGTGTCGCCCTCCTGCAGTGTCTCGCCGATCGCCAAGGGACGGCGCAGCGCCTGTTGCACCAGCGTGCCGGTGTCCACCTTGTCGAAGGGTGCGTGCTGGTGCAGTAAGTCGGTGAGGGCAGCGTGGTTCATCGGCCGTCCTTCTGGCTGGGGCGCCTGCGATGCAGTCTGCTTCCGTTACCGTAGGCGGGATATTGATCTGCGGCAAAAAAAACGCGGGCACGAAGCCCGCGTCAAAGGCCATGGACGCCCCCGGGCCGGGGGCGCCGGGGTCGCTACACGTGGGTGGCCGCGCCCGCGCCACGCGGGGTGCGGATGCTTTCCACCAGATGCTGGATGTGCTCGGGCGGCTTCGCGGTCATCGCGGATACCGCAAAAGCCACAGCGAAGTTCAACATCATGCCCACACCGCCGATACCTTCGGGCGAAATGCCGAAGAGCCAGTTGGCGGGGATGTTCTCGGCCATCGGCGTGATGAAGATCCCCTTGAAGTAGAGGATGTAGCCCATGGTGAACACCAGACCGGTCAACATGCCGGCGATGGCGCCTTCGCGGTTCACCTTCTTGGAGAAGATGCCCATGAGGATGGCCGGGAACAGTGACGAGGCCGCCAGACCGAACGCGAAGGCCACCACCTGTGCCACAAACCCGGGTGGATTCGCGCCCAGGTAGCCGGCGATCAGGATGGCGAAGGCCGCCGAGATACGTCCTGCCATGAGCTCGCCGCTTTCGGAGATATCCTTGTTGATCATGCCCTTGATCAAGTCATGCGATACCGCCGAGGAGATCACCAGCAACAGACCTGCCGCTGTCGACAAGGCCGCGGCGATGCCGCCCGCGGCGACCAGCGCGATCACCCAGTTGGGCAGGCGTGCGATCTCCGGGTTGGCCAGCACCATGATGTCGTTGTCCACCTTCAACTCGTTGCCGGCCCAGCCGTAGCTCTGTGCCTGCGCTGCGAAAGTTGGGTTCTTGTCGTTGTAGTACTGGATGCGACCGTCGGCATTCTTGTCCTCGAAACCGAGCAAGCCGGTCTGCTCCCAACGTTTGAACCAATCCGGCCGGTTTTCGTAGGCCAGGTTACCCTCGGCACTGCCCACTTCACCGGTTTGAATGGTCGCGGTCAGGTTCAGACGGGACATGGCACCGACAGCCGGGGCCACGGTGTAGAGCAGGGCGATGAACACCAGCGCCCAGCCGGCGGAGGAACGGGCATCACGCACCTTCGGCACGGTGAAGAAACGCACGATGACGTGCGGCAGGCCCGCAGTACCGACCATCAGCGCCAGGGTGATGAAGAAGATGTCGATGGTGGACTTGCCGCCTTCGGTGTACTCATTGAAGCCCAGGTCGGTCACCACCTGGTTGAGCCGATCGAGCATGAAGCCGGAGCCGTCGCTCAAGGTGCTGCCGAACGCCAGTTGGGGGATGGGGTTACCGGTCAGCTGCAGCGCGATGAAGATGGCCGGCACCGTGTAGGCGGTGATCAGCACACAGTACTGCGCCACCTGGGTGTAGGTGATGCCTTTCATGCCGCCGAGCACCGCGTACACGAACACCACGCCCATGCCCACGATCAGGCCGGTGAGGATATCCACCTCGAGGAAGCGCGAGAACACGATACCGACACCGCGCATCTGGCCGGCGACGTAGGTGAAGGAGATGAAGATCAGGCAGATGACCGCCACCAAGCGAGCCGTCTGGGAGTAGTACCGCTCACCGATGAACTCCGGCACCGTGAACTTGCCGAACTTGCGCAGGTACGGGGCCAGCAGCATGGCCAGCAGCACGTAGCCGCCGGTCCAGCCCATCAGGTACACCGAGCCGCCGTACCCCAGGAAGGCGATCAGACCGGCCATGGAGATGAAGGAGGCCGCAGACATCCAGTCGGCCGCCGTGGCCATGCCGTTGGCAACGGGGCTCACGCCCCTGCCGGCAATGTAGAAATCGCCCGTGGTGCCCGCCCGGGCCCAGATGGCGATCCCGATATAGAGTGCGAAACTCGCGCCCACGATCAGGTAAGTGAGTGTCGTCAGATCCATGGAGGCGTCCCCTTAGTCTTCGTGCACGTCGAATTCGCGGTCGATCTTGTTCATGCGCGTGGCATAGAAAAAGATCAGCACGACGAAGACATAAATGGACCCTTGCTGAGCGAACCAGAAGCCCAACTCGAACCCGCCGATCTTGATGGAATTCAAGACATCTACCAGCAATATGCCAAAGCCGTAACTGACGACGAACCACACCGCCAAGCAGCTCAACAGCAGCTTGAGGTTGGCCTTCCAGTACGCTTCGCTACTTCTGTCCAGGGGCATGGTGAATTCCTCCCGATGGTTTGAACAGTACCGCCACGACTGCTGCAAATCGCCAGGATTCGCATCGGGGTCCAGGTGCATGCCGACATCGGGGAGATCCCCATCGCGCCGCGTCGGTAGACGCACAGCAGTGGGCAGGTCTGCGACAGATGTTGTCCTTCGCCTCCTCGACGGCGGCGACGCGTTTCATAGTTATGGAAGGGCTGGACCCCGCGTCGCTCGCGTAGATAGAAAGCATTTAGCGGGCCAGCTGAAGCAAATGCTCCCAACAAATTGTTTTCGCTTGTATTTTCTTAATGCTGCGAGTGCCGCATGACCGGAGGGAGCGTTACGCTAGGTAACACATCGATGGGTAGATCCGTAACACTGTCGAGGCTGGCGTTACACTTCTTCCCGGTGGCCCCCCGGGCGCGGAATGCCCATCCGTTGACGTCGCTCCCACAAGGTTTTGCGGCTGATTCCTAAGCGTTTTGCGATCTCGGTTTCAGACAGGCTGTCCTGGTGGGTTTCCACGAATTGGCGAAAATAGTCATCCAGGCTCAACTGCGGGTTGCCCGAGGCTTGCGCCGGGTTCCCCGGGGCGGGAATGCCCAGCAGCGCCAGCGGTATGATGTCGCCATCGGCCAGGATCACGGCCCGCTCGATGGCATTCTTCAGTTCGCGCACATTGCCCGGCCAGCTATAGGCGGTGATGGCCGTCAATGCATCTTCTGCCAGGGCCAGGCCATCGCGGTGCAGGCTCTCGCAGGCGTGATTGAAGAAAAACGTCGCCAATTCCATTACATCGTCACCGCGCTCGCGTAGCGGCGGCAGATGAATCTCCAGCACTTTCAGTCGGTAGTACAGGTCTTCGCGAAAGCGGCCCTCAGTGACCATGCGCGGAAGGTCGCGATTGGTCGCCGCAACCAAGCGGATATCCACCTGGCGGGATTTCTCCGAGCCCACCGGCCGGATCTCTTTGGACTCCAGCAGGCGCAGCAGTCGGGCCTGTGCCGGAAGCGGCAACTCGCCGATTTCATCCAGAAACAGCGTGCCGCCGTGTGCTGCCGCCGCCAAACCGGCTCGTCGCTCATGTGCGCCGGTGAAGGCGCCTTTCTCGTGCCCGAAGAGTTCGGACTCCATCAGGCTGTCAGGAATGGCGGCGCAGTTGACCACCGTCAGCGGCCCCTCGCGACGGGCACTCAACTCGTGCAAGGCCCGTGCGACCAGCTCCTTGCCCGTGCCCGATTCGCCGGTGATCAGGGCGGTCACGTCCACCGGGGCCACCTTCTGTATGCGTGCGAACACGGCCATCATCGTCGGATGGCGGCCGATCATCCCGGCCATCGGGTAGCTGCGCTTGAGCGCCTGCTTGAGGGCGCCGCTGGAGTGGCTGAGGCGGTTGTGCTTGGCGACGATGTCATCGATCAGGGCCAGCAGCTCATCGTGTTCGAAGGGCTTGGAGATATAGTCCACGGCCCCCTGCTTCATGCTTTCCACCGCCGAGCGCACGCTGGCGTAGCTGGTCATGATCAGCACCGGCACATCGCCGGCGTGACGGATAATCTCGGTGCCGTCCGCACCGGGAAGGCGCAGGTCCGCGAGGATCAGGTCGAACGCCGACAGCTCGTGTGCCAGTGCCTGGTCGACGGTCGCACAGTCGGTCACCTGGTGCTTGTTGCGCTCCAGCAGGCGGCGCAGGGCGCTGCGGATGACCTGCTCGTCCTCGATGATCAACAGCCGGCTCATTGACGAGGGGCTCCTTCAGGTGGTGGTCGGGGCCGCTGGCGCCCGCTCCACCGCCGGCAGACGCAGCACCACGATGGTGCCGCCGCCGGCGCGTGGGCGGATCTGAATGCTGCCCTTATGTTCTTCGACGATGCTGTGGACCAGCGACAAGCCCAACCCGGTGCCTTCCCCCACCGATTTGGTGGTGAAAAACGGCTCGAATACCCGCTGCCGCAGCGGCTCCGGTATGCCCTGGCCGCGGTCGCGTATCTCGACCTCGACCTCGGCATCGCGCAAGGTGGCCACCACCTCCACCTTGCTCTGCGGCGCCGAGGCCTCGCAGGCATTGGCCAGCAGGTTCACGAATACCTGCACCATACGCTGACGGTCGGCGCAGATGAACAGCTCCGGCGTCAGATCGCCGCTCAGAATGACTTGGCGGCCGGCGTGGCTCAGGCGTACCAGACGCAAGGCCTCGGATACACAGTCGGTCAGCGCGAACCGTGTCGGTGTCTGGTGCTCCAGCGGCTCGCCATGGGAGAACGCCAGCAAGGTCTTGACGATGTCGCTGATGCGCCGGGTCTGGGTGAGGATGTCACGCGTTGCCTCCTCCAGCGTTTCAGGGTCGGTTTCGTCACGCAGGTTCTGGGCGATGCAGGCAATACCAGTGACCGGGTTGCCGATCTCGTGCGCGACACCGGCGGCGAAGCGGCCGATGGAGGCCAGGCGCTCGCTGTGGGCCAGCTCCATCTCCAGCGTGTCCAGGTCGGTCCTGTCCTCGACCAGGATGACCAGGCCTCCGGCCTCCTCGGGCTGGCCGACGCTGGGCTCCACCCGTGCCTTGTGCAGGCGGTAGCTGCGCCAGCCCCCGGCCAGTGCCAGGGTCTGTTTGTCCTGGCTGCGGGTGTCGGAGCCGGCGAACGCCGACAGTAGCCGGCCCCAGGGCTCGCCAAGCCGGTCCAGCGCCCGTCCGACGGCTTGGTTCTGGTCGATTCCGGTCAGCGATTGCATGGCGTGGTTCCAGATCAATACCTCGCCGCCGGGGCTGACCGCGCACACGCCCAGGGGCAAGGTGTGGAGCACGTCACGGTGATAGCGGCGCAGATCGTCCAGCGCCCTCACAGCGCCTTGCAGGCGGCTGCGCGAGTCTTCCAGCCGCTCCTCCATGAAACGGATGCTCTCGGCGAAGGCGATGCCCGACTTGTGGCGCAGGCGCAGCCGGTCGTCGACGATCAGCCGCGCCAGTGCCGGCCCGAGCAGGCCAGAGAGGTTGCGCTGGATGCGCTCGCGCAGCCGCCGCAAGGCGGTCGGCCGCTCCTCTTCATAGCCCAGGCCGAGCTCGCCCAGGGCGCGGGTGACCTCCAAGTGGGCCGCATCCTTGCCCATGACCTTGGCCAACTGGCGTTCGAACTGGCGCGGCGAGGTGGCCGACACCTGGCCGGCCAGGGGCAGTGTGGCCGGCCCACGGCAGGCATCGGCGGCCTCGGTTTCCTCTAGCGTGGGTGTAGACAGCAGCGAGCCGACGACGAACATCAGGCCGTTGACCGCCAGCGACCAGAAGGTGGAGAGCGTCCAGATGCTGCCGCCCTCCGCACCGAACACAGTATTCAATGCCATGTCCCGGGTCAGGGCGCCGCTATTGACGATCAGCGGCAGCACCAGCAGCGTGAACCACACCAGCGCACCGCCGCACAGCCCGGCGATGAACCCCACCTTGGTGGCCCGCGGCCAGAACAGCAGCCCCAACACACCGGGCAGGAGCTGGGCGGCGGCCACGAAGGACACCAGCCCCAGTTGCGCCAGGCCCTGATTGTGTTCGATGACCCGATGAAACCCGTATCCGGCGGCGATCACCAGGGTGATGACCACGCGCTTGGTCCACAGGATCCAGCGATAGAGATCCGGTCGCGGGCGCCGTGCCGCCAGACGCAGCGGCAGGATCAGGTGATTCATGCACATCGCCGCAAGGGCGAGGGTGGTGACGATCATCATCGCGCTGGCCGCCGACAGACCGCCGACGAAGGCGATCAGCGGCAGGACCGAGCCCTCGCCATGCATGGCCACCCCGAGCACGTAGAAGTCCGCCGACAGGTGCGGTGCGACGCGCTCGCCGGCCCACAGGATGGGCAGGATCGGCAGGTTTAGGATCAGCAGATAGAGCGGGAACAGCCAGGCCGCTGTACGCAGGGCGCCGGGGCTGTTGGCCTCGGTGAAGGTCATATGGAACTGGCGAGGCAACAGGAATGCGGCGCAGAACGCCAGGAACAGCAGCGCCCGCCAGGGGCCTTCTTCCACCGGGTCGTACAATCGGCGCAGGGTCTCGGGATTCTCGGCCAGCCATTGGTTGAGCTCGCCGGGGCCGCCGAGAATACCCCAGTAGGCCAGGGCGCCGACGGTCAGCAAGGCCAGCAGCTTGACCGCGGACTCGAACGCAATCGCCACCGCCAGCCCCTCATGCTTGTCCCTGGGTGTCAGATGGCGGGCGCCGAAGAGCACGGCAAACACCGTCAGGGTTGCGCAGAACGCCAAGGCCAGCGTCTCGGCGCTGGCATCGGCCACCAGGATCCGCGCCGATTCGCTCACCGCCTGTACTTGCAGCGAGATGTACGGCAGTACGCCGACCAGCATGAACACCGTCACCAGTGTCCCGGCGGCCTGACTGCCGTAGCGGAACGCCAGCAAGTCCGCAATAGAGGCCAACTGATAGTCGCGGACGACCCGGGCAATGGGCTCGAGCAGCAGCGGAGAGAGTGCAAAGGCGATCGTCACGCCCAGGTAAATGGTCAGAAACGTGTAACCGCCCGAGTCAGCCAGCCCCACGCTGCCGTAGTACGTCCATGAGGTGGCGTAAACGCCCAGAGACAACGCATAGGTGAGCGGATGGCGAACGACCCGGGCGCCGATCTGTCCGCGCTCCACCGCGTAGGCCACCCAGAACAACACACCGAGGTAGACCAGAGAGGCGGCCGACAGCTGCCACAGCTCAAGCATCGTCGCGGCGCCGCGCACGCTGCGTAATGGCGATGGCGGCGATCAGCCCCGCCCACAGCAGGAAGGGAAAGTACCAGGGCACGACGCCGCGCGCCCACCACACGGTAAATGGGGATGCAAAGCACAGCAGTGCGAACAGCAGCAGGAGTACCGGCCCATCATTGCGTCGGTTGGCGGAGGACTGCGGCACCGGGTACCTCGGGGTGGTGACGTTCGGCTAAGCGTACGTCGAGCCTGCACCAGGCGCCAATTCAGGCAGGCATCGGGTGGTTTGCTACGCTAAGATCACCCGTCCAGTGTCGTTCGGCGAGACTCGCTCGAAGTCTCCAAAGACTAAGGATGGCGCTTCCAGATGTTCTGCAATCATGAGGAGGAGACACGCATGGCCACACTCGATGGCAAGATCGCCCTGGTGACCGGTGGGTCGCGTGGTATCGGGCGTTGTATCGCGCTGGAGCTGGCCCAGCGTGGCGCCAAGGTCGCGATCAACTACCGCAGCGGCGAGGCCGAGGCCCAGGCCGTTGCGGAGGAAATCAAAGCGTTGGGCACCGATGCGTTGGTCGTCCAGGCCGATGTGTCGGTCAAGGACCAGGCACGCGCGCTGGTGAACAAGGTGATCGAGCACTGGGGTGCGCTGGATGTGCTGGTCAACAACGCCGGTATCACCCGCGACATGACACTCAAGAAGATGACCGACGAGGCCTGGGACGAGGTCATATCGACCAACCTGAACAGCGTCTACTACACCGTCAGCGCCGCAATACCGAGCATGACCGAGCGCAACTTCGGCCGCATCATCAACATCAGTTCCTTCGTCGGTCAGGCCGGTAACTTCGGGCAGACCAACTACTCCGCCTCCAAGGGCGGCATCATCGCATTCACCAAGTCCGCGGCCATGGAGCTGGCGCGCAACAACATCACGGTCAACGCGTTGGCGCCGGGCTTCACCGAAACCGAAATGCTGGCCAAGGTGCCCGAGGCCGTGCAGCAGAAGATCATCGCCAAGATCCCGCTGGGTCGCTTCGGCAAGCCTGAGGAAATCGCCAAGGCGGTGGCGTTCCTGGCCTCCGAAGGCGACTACATCACCGGGCAGCAGATCAACGTCAACGGTGGCGTCTACATGTAAGACGCCAGCGGGCGTACGGGGTGGCATCAGCCTACTCCGTACGCCTCGCGGTAGCGCTCCACCGCTTCAAGTGCCTCGGCATGGTCACCTCGCGTTCTGAGGTAGGCGACCAAATCGTCCAGGCTGACGATACTCACCACCGGTATGCCGAAGCGTGCTTCCACATCCTGAATGGCCGATCGCTCCCCCTGACCGCGCTCCTGGCGGTCCAGCGCGATCAGCACCGCCGCGGGTGTCGCGCCATAGCGCTCCAGCAGGCGCATGGACTCGCCGATGGCGGTGCCCGCGGTGATGACATCGTCGATGATCAACACCCGCCCGGCCAACGGTGCGCCGACCAGGTCGCCACCCTCGCCATGATCCTTGGCCTCCTTTCGGTTGAAACACCAGGGCACGTCCAGCCCGTGGTGATCCGCCAGGGCGACCGCGGTAGCCGTGGCCAGGGGAATGCCCTTATAGGCCGGGCCGAAGACCATGTCGAAACCGACACCCGATCTGACCACCGCCTGGGCGTAGTAGCGGCCCAGTTGTGCCAGCGCGCTGCCGGTGTTGAACAGGCCGGCATTGTAGAAGTAGGGGCTGACCCGGCCGGACTTGAGGGTGAACTGGCCGAAACGCAGCACGCCGCGGGCCAGGGCAAAGTCCAAGAACTCGCGTTGGAAATCCTGCATGGTTGTCGATCGCATCTGATTTGGGCGGTGGTCATGATACCCGAGCGATCCTGCTATGCTCAGGCGCCGCGCCAGCCACGAGTGAAGCACCCCGATGCGCATCATGAGTTTCAATGCCAACGGCATCCGTTCCGCCGCCCGCAAAGGATTCTTCGAATGGCTTGCGGGCCAGGGCGTCGATGTGGTCTGTGTCCAGGAAACCAAGGCCCAGGAGTCGCAGCTGGATCACCCATGCTTCCCTGAGGGTTATCACTGTCACTACCACGACGCCCAGAAGAAAGGCTACAGCGGTGTGGCCTTGTACTGTCGCCACAAGCCCGACGAGGTGATCGCCGGTTTCGGCTGGCCGGAGATCGACGCCGAGGGGCGTTATCTGGAGGCGCGCTTCGGCAACCTCAGCGTGGTCAGCCTGTACCTGCCCTCGGGTACCTCCGGCGACGAGCGACAGGCGTTCAAGATGGCCTTGCTGGGGCGCTATCTCGAGCGGCTCAAGGAACAGGCCGCCTCGGGGCGGGAGTACATCATCTGCGGCGACTGGAACATCGCCCACAAGATCATCGACATCAAGAATTGGCGCAGCAACCAGAAGAACTCCGGCTTCCTGCCCGAAGAGCGGGAATGGATGGACCAGTTGTTCGGCCCCGCCGGCTTCGTCGACGCTTTCCGCGTCGTCAATCAGGAGGCGGACCAGTACACCTGGTGGTCCAATCGCGGCCAGGCACGGGCTAAGAACGTGGGTTGGCGTATCGATTACCACGTCGTCACCCCGGGTATCGGCGAGCGCGTCAAAAGCGCCTCGATCTACACCGAGCAGTGGTTTTCCGATCACGCCCCGCTGACGCTGGAGTATGACTACGAGTTGGGTGGCTGACGGGTGTCCGTAGCGGATCCCGCCATCACCGGCTGGCGC
The DNA here is from genome assembly GCA_965652545.1 of uncultured Candidatus Competibacteraceae bacterium. Taxonomy (GTDB): domain Bacteria; phylum Pseudomonadota; class Gammaproteobacteria; order Competibacterales; family Competibacteraceae; genus CBFGWV01. The sequence goes on from CBFGWV010000012.1 coordinate 32,575, forward strand.
GCGACGCTGGCGGATATCCGCGCGGCGCCGTTTTTTACGCTGCTGGCGTTGGGGTTCTCCTCAGGACTGCCGTTGCTGCTGATTTTCTCCAGTTTGTCTTTATGGTTGCGTGAAGCGGGGACCAGCCGCGACGCGGTGACGTTGTTCAGTTGGGCAGCTCTGGGGTTCTCCTTCAAGTTTGTCTGGGCACCGCTGGTGGATGTCCTGCCCGTGCCCTTGCTGACCCGATGGCTGGGGCGGCGTCGGGCCTGGTTGCTGCTGGCGCAAAGCGCCGTGGCGGCCTCGTTGGCCTGGATGGGCTTCTCGGACCCGGCTGACGGCCTGGTGTGGATGGCCCTGGCCGCGGTGGCGATCGGCTTCACCGCGGCCACGCAGGACATCGTCATCGATGCGTTTCGCATTGAATGCGCGGAGCCCAAATACCAGCCAATCCTCGCTGCCGCTTACCAGACCGGTTACCGACTCGCCATGCTGGTTGCCGGTGCCGGTGCGCTCAAGCTCGCCGCTGGCCTTGGAACCTCCGCCGACCATTACACACTGGGCGCCTGGCAACTGACGTACTTGGCCATGGCGGGTTTCATGGCCGTGGGCATCGTTACCACGCTGATAACCCGGGAGCCAGTCTTTACCCGTCCGCTCACGCACCACTATGCGCCGCTGGACTATGCGCGCTTCATGGCTGTATTCGCATTGGCTGTCGGTGCGTTCGTGCTTGTGTTCATCGGGGCGGGGCGGGGCGGCTGGAACGAGTCCGCCGATCCGGCGCTGTCATTTCTGGCCGGCGCCATACGTCTGGCCAGTGCCATCTGTGCCGCGCTGTTAACGGCACTGATTGCGGTACGCCTGGGGTTGGCACCAAAGGCGTTGTTGCGCGAGGGCTATGTCGCGCCGGTCAAGGATTTCTTTACCCGCTACGGGAAAGCCGCGCTGTTGCTGCTTGCGCTGATCGGCCTGTACCGGATCTCCGACATCGTCATGGGAGCGATCGCTAACATCTTCTACCAGGACCTGGGTTACACCAAGGACCAGATTGCCGATGTGACCAAGGTTTTCGGCTTGTTGATGACCATCGCCGGTGCCTTCCTGGGCGGTATCGTCACCCCGCGCGTGGGCGTGTTGACCGTGCTGTTCTGGGGCGCGCTGTTGTCGGCGGCCACCAACCTGCTGTTCGCATGGCTGTCGCACCTGGGGCCGTCGGTACCGGGGCTGATGCTGGTGGTGGCGGCGGATAACTTGAGCGCCGGCCTGGCTGGGGCGGCGTTCGTGGCCTACCTGTCCGCACTGACCAGCGTCTCGTTCACGGCCATGCAATACGCGATCTTTACATCGCTGATGACCTTGTTGCCCAAGGTTCTGGCCGGGTATTCGGGGGCGTGGGTCAACGCCATCGGCTACCCGGCCTTCTTCACCCTCACAGCCGTGATCGGTATCCCCGTGCTGGGGTTGATTCTGCTGTGCCGGCGCTATGCGCCGCCGATAAAGAACTGACCGGTACACCGTAAGCGATGCGCTCGAGCGAGCCCCGCCCCATCGCCCTGTCCACCTTGTTGTCGGTGGGCTTCGGCGGCTATGTGCTGCTTGTCTCGGCCATCATTCTGGTGCTTGCGCTGGGTGCGGCCCAGCGTAATACGTTGGACTTGTTGCGTTTGCACGGCATCACCATCGTCGATGTGCTGGAAGCGCGCGCCGACGGTTTCATCGGCACGGTCAAGGGGCAGTTGCGCTTCCTGGCTCGCGAAGTCGAACAAGGCCGCCTGGATCCGGACCGCGAGAGCCAGTTGATCGACCGAATCTCCGGCGCCTTCGCCGGCGTGCCGCAGGTCAGCGGCATCGCCTTTGCCCGGCCGGATGGGTCCTCCATCCGCCTTGGGCGCACGCCCGATGGCTTCGTGATTCTACGTACCGGGGCCGGTGGCGTACCGACCGACTCCATGGTGGCGCGCACCGCCGATGGGACGGACGCGCTGATGACCAGCATCGGTGCCGAACCGTCGATTCGCGGGATCCAGGATCGCCGCTCATACGTCTTGTGGCTGGATGCCGCCAATGCGCCGGTCATCGGCCTGGTCGAAGCCGTGCGCCGGGACGAAGTCTTCCTGGGCCGTTTCGGTGCGCTGGTGTCCGTGGACGCGTTGTCCCGCGACATGAGCACGGTTGGCGACCGCTTCGGCGGGCGCGCCTTCATGCTCTACGGCCGCGACCGCGTGCTGGCCCATCCGGCCCTTGCGGTCATTCCCGGCTTGGGGTCGGCGGAGGAGCCCCTGCCGGGTATCGACGAGATCGGCGATGCGGCGCTCAGCGGCTTCGGAAACCCCGCGACGGTGGATCTGGATGGCTTGTTCGCCGACGACCGGACACGGGGCAAGGTGTTCATGGTCGGTGGGCGGGAGTTCGTCACCGTCTACCGCGAAATCAACGGCGTCGGTCAGGAGCCCTGGATCGTCGGCCTGTTGGCGCCCAACGAGGTGTTCAACCAGCAGGTGAGCCGCCTGCAGCTCACCGCCTGGTTGGCGCTGGGGCTCACCGTGCTGGCTGCGGTCCTGGCCTTGTTTGCCGGACGTCGCCTGGCGCGGCCGTTCGCCGGCCTGACCGCCACCGCCGATGCCGTCGCGCGGCTGGAATTCGACGACTATCAACCGCTGCCACGCAGCCGCATCAAAGAGCTCGACGAGGCCTCCCGTGCCATGAACGCGATGGTGGTCGGTCTGCGCCGATTCGGCCAGTACGTGCCCAAGCGGCTGGTGCGTCGGCTGATCGAGCGCGGCGAGGATGGCGTCGCCTCCGAGGAGCGCGAGATCACCGTGCTGTTCTGCGATATTGCCGGCTTCACCCGCTGGTGCGAGGGGCGGACCACGGCGCAGGCCGCCGAGGCCCTGAATGCGCATTTTGCCCGCATGGCCGACGCGATACGTGCCGAAGGCGGCACCATCGATAAGTACATCGGTGATTCGGTCATGGCGTTTTGGGGGGCGCCCGGCCGTCAGGACGACCATGCCGACCGCGCCTGCCGTGCTGCGCTGGCCATGGTGCGCGCCGCGGATGCCTTGCCCGCCGGTGCGCTGGGCGCGCGGATCCGCATCGGTGTGCACTCGGGGCCGGCGCTGGTCGGCAACATCGGTGCGCCGGGGCGAATCAACTACACGGTGGTCGGGGATACCGTCAACATCGCACAACGGCTGGAAACCCTCGGCAAGAGCGAGGGCAAGGCGGCCTCGCCCGTACTGATCTCGGACGCAACGTACACTCAACTGACCACCTGCACGGCGATTCTGGCGTTGGGTTGTCAGACGCTGCGCGGGCGGAAGGAGGAAATCTGCGTCTATGAGCTCAACGGCTTCGATGCCGGTGGGCTCCCCTGACGGTATCTGATTCACCTAGCCGTAACGGTTTGTTCACGCTGTTGTTTTAGCACCGGGGCAAGCTTCCGTCATGGATGGCATGGCGCAAACGAACCCGTCCCCGCCACGGTGTTTCACACCGCCCCGGGTATGCCTGGTTACAGAAACCTACCCACCGGATGTCAACGGGGTCGCGATGACCTTGGCCCATCTGGTCGATGGGCTGCGCGCACGGGAATTCCCGCTCCTGCTCATCCGGCCCCGTCAATCCGGCGACGGGGAGCGCACCGATCCGTGGCTGGTCACGGTGCCTGGGCTGCCCTTGCCGTTTTATAAGGATGTACGGCTGGGTCTGGCCGCCCGCGGACGACTGGAGGGTATCTTCAAAGCGTTCGCCGCCGATGTGGTGCACATTGCCACCGAGGGGCCGCTGGGTCTGGCGGCACTGCGCGCCGCGCGCCGCCTGGGTCTGCCGGTGACCTCGTCCTTTCACACCAATTTCCACCGCTACAGCCGTTACTACGGTGTCGGCCTGCTCGCGCGGCCGATCGCGGCTTATCTGCGGCGGTTCCACAACCGCTGCGTCTGCACCCTGGCCCCTACCCGGGCGATGGCCGCGGAACTGGGCGCGATGGGTTTCGACCGGTGTCGGGTCCTGGCCCGTGGGGTGGACACCGCGCTGTTCGACCCAGCCCGCCGCGATGACCGGCTGCGTAGCAGTTGGGGCGCCGGCACCGGCGATACCGTTGTCCTGTATGTCGGACGTCTGGCCGCCGAGAAGAATCTCGATCTGGCTGTGCAGGCGTTTCTCGCGGTGCGCGAACGCGCCCCCACCGCGCGCTTCGTCCTGGTGGGTGATGGCCCATCGGCCACGTCACTCAAACGACACCATCCGGATTTCGTCTTCGCTGGCATGCGCCGCGATCTCGACTTGGCGCGGCACTACGCATCGGCCGATCTGTTCGTATTTCCCTCGCTTAGCGAAACCTTCGGCAATGTGACGCAAGAGGCCATGGCCAGCGGGCTGGCGGTGGTTGCCTTTGACTACGCGGCCGCACACGAGCGCATCGTGTGCGGCAATAACGGCATCACCGTGCCTGTCGGTGATCGCGATGCGTTTGTACATGCCCTGGTGCGGCTGGCGTGCCAGCCCGATGAGGCGCGCCGGCTTGGTTCGCGAGCCCGGGAGGCCATGAGTGGCCTGGACTGGGCAGATATCGATGGTGGGTTTGCCGGCGTGCTGCGTGAGGCGGCCGTGTCCAGGCGGGAGGCTGCGGGTAATGAACAAAACGCTTGATGCGGGCTACGGTGCGTCGCTGACGCGGCTGGCGGAGCGGGAGCTTCTCTGGTGCCTGAAGATCAACCGCGCTTCCAGTCGACGTCCGCTGGAGCGGATGTTTGCCCTGGTCAGCCGCCTGGGTGACGGCGTGTTCTGGTATGGGCTGATGCTGGTGCTGATCGGGTTGGAAGGGTATGCGGCCGTTCCCGCGGTTTCGCGCATGCTGCTGGCCGGTGGGCTGTGCCTGTTCATCTACAAATGGCTCAAGCGTTCGACCACCCGTCCACGCCCTTGTGCCCGCACTACGGCCATTCACGCGCCGGTTGCACCGCTGGATGAGTTCAGTTTCCCATCGGGGCATACCTTGCATGCGGTGGGCTTTACCGTGGTGGCTTTGGCTCACTATCCCGGCCTCGGCTGGCTGCTGCTGCCGTTCACCGCGCTCGTAGCCGCATCGAGACTGGTCCTGGGTCTGCACTACCCGTCGGACGTCGTGGCCGGCGCGCTGCTCGGGGGGGTGCTGGCGACTGTCGTGTTGCAGATATAGCGCCGGGTGACCGGGGGGCGAAAGGGCCCCCCACACCACTCGACGCCAGCGGCCGTCAGAGCCGTTTAGACATCGTCGTCCGTGCCGGGCATGCCGAACCCACCACCACGGCGGTGACGCATGAGCTGTTGCAAGGCCTGACGCTGGTCGTCGCTCAGCGTGTTCCAGAAGGCTTCCATGGCCGGGCGAACCGTCCGCAGCGCTTCGAGTTGTGCCTCCAATTGTGCCTCCATCCGCGCCATGCCGGTCATGGGGTTGCGCTCGCCATCCTTGTCAGCCATCGGTCCGCGGCCGCAGTGCTCGGCCAGTTGCCCCTTGGCCGTCTCGAGGGCCTCGGTCAGGTCGGTCCATGCCGTGGCCTGTTCCGGCGTGAACTCCACGAAAGCATTGATGACATCGATGCCTTTTTGCAGGTGGTCGCCCTGGGTCATATGACAGAAGCCCTGCCCACCATGAGGCCCGCCGCGGCGGGCGTGCTTGAAGCCCATGGCCTCGCCCCGCTGCCAGCGGTGTCCCTCATCGCTGCCCTTGGCCGCCATCGCGGCGCCGCCGGCGGACAGGGCAAGAACCAATGCTGTCGCTATCGCAGTACGTGTTTTCATCGTTGCGCTCCATGTGGTTATCGAATCGGTCGGTGAGCCGATGGGGACAGAGTGCGGCGCGCTTGTCTCGCCCCGATGTCAGCGGGGACGGGGATTTGTAACAAGCTATTTCAGGGATGCCGTTTGCAATCGTCTGTCACCAAAATCCGCAACGGGGTGCGGCGGCGGGTTCCTATAATCGGCCCATGAATGTAATCGACACATGAACAGCCCAGCCCACTGCCTGGTCGTCGACGATGACCCTGAAATCCGCGAGCTCGTGGCCGCCTTCCTGGGGCGGCACGGCTACCGTGTCACCACCGCGGCCGATGGACGGGCCATGTTCCGTACTCTGGAGGACGGACGCATCGATCTTGTGATCCTCGATCTCATGCTGCCGGGCGAGGACGGGCTGGGGCTGTGCCGACGCCTGCGGGCGACATCCAACCTGCCGGTCATCATGCTCACGGCCCTGGGCGAGGAAACCGATCGCATCCTTGGGTTGGAAATGGGCGCCGACGACTACCTGGCCAAGCCGTTCAACCCGCGCGAGCTGCTGGCGCGGGTCAAGGCGGTACTAAGGCGTACCGGCACCCGACAGCCTGCCGGCGGCTCGCTCGGGCAGGTGCTGGAGTTCGCGCGCTGGCGGCTCGATCTGGCGCGGCGCGAGCTGATTGACCCCGAGGGTGTCCACGTAGCGCTGACCAGCGGCGAGTTCGATCTGCTTGCCGCGTTTGCAGAGCATCCCCAGCGCGTGCTCTCGCGGGAGCAACTGCTGGATCTGACCAAGGGCCGCGATGCCTTACCGTTCGATCGCAGCGTCGATGTCCAACTCAGCCGGTTGCGCCGCAAAATCGAACCCGACCCACGCAATCCGGAACTCATCAAAACGGTCCGTGCCGGCGGCTACTTGTTCACGCCGGTCGTGGTGCGGCTGTGACCGGCCGTCCGTCTGGCGGTTGGGGTGCCGGTGCGAGGCTCAGCGCGCTGCTTGCCGTCTCACTGTTGCTGGTGTTGGCGTTGATGATCTGGCTTCGACCGGCCGAGGATGTGGTCGCCGCACGCTGGGCTGCGCCCCTGGGTGAACAACTTGAGCGCATGGCGACCCTGGTGGACGACGCCGACCCGGTGCGGCGGCGGATGATAGTTGCGGCGCTCGACGGCCCCTTGATGAATGCCCTGATCAGCGATGCCCCTGTGGTGGCTGACATCCGCCAAGTGGGTCCGGAGATGGCGACCTTGAGCGCCTTGCAGCGGCAGTTGTCCGGCCGCGATCTGCGCGTCGGGCGGCTGGCCCACGACGAGCTTGCCCGCCCCCGGCCGGCAGTCGCATTGCGACTGGTCGACGGACAATGGCTGACCGTCGCCCTGTCGCCACGCTGGGTGCGTCGGCGTGAGGATCATATCGGTCTGTGGTGGCTGCTCGTGGGCGGGGTGATCGTATTCGCTTTCTGGGCCGGACATCGCTTTACCCGGCCGCTGCGCGATTTTGTCGTAGCCGTCGAGCGCTTCGGCGAACAGGCCACCGAAGCCCCGATAGCGGAAACCGGCCCGCGGGAGCTGCGTCAGGCCATCGCTGCATTCAATCGCATGCAAGGCCGACTGCGCGCCTTGCTGGACGATCGCACCCGTATGCTCATCGCCATTGCGCATGATTTGCGCACGATGCTCACCCGGCTGCGCCTGCGCGCCGAGTTCATCGATGACGATGAGCATCAGCGCAAGGCGCTTGCGGATCTGGACACCATGGAGCGCATGCTCACCGGGGTATTGGACTATGCTCGCGCCGAGCAGGGGCCGGGTGGGGAGGCGCCCACGCACCTGAACCTCGCAGCGACTGTGCAGGCGGTGGTGGACAGCTTTGCCGACCAGGGTGCCCGCGTGGCCTACCACGGCCCCAATCGCTGCATCGTGGGCGGGCGTCCGCAGGCCATCGAACGCGCTGTGCATAACCTTGTGGATAACGCGATCAAATATGGCGGTGAGGCGGACGTGACCGTGGCCCGTCACGATGACGCCCTGGCCATCGTCACGGTGGACGACCGTGGCCCGGGTATTCCCGAGGCACTGCGAAGGCGGGTGTTCGAGCCGTTCTTTCGTGCCGAGCCCTCACGCAGTCGCGATACCGGCGGTACGGGCTTGGGCTTGAGCCTGGTTCAGGCGTTGATCGCGCGTGAGGGCGGGGTCATCGAATTGGCGGATCGACCTGGAGGCGGGCTGCGGGTCATCGTACGGTTGCCGATCCCCTGACGACAGTGCTGTCTCGACCCTACCGTCTCAATGCCTATGAAGAAATTTTTACACCACGGTGCCACAAGCGTAGAGCGGGCACTTCGGGAATCATGCTGATGGATGATATGTGTTTCTACTTTAGTAAGAGATGCTGAGCGACCTTAAAAAATCATTCCCTGAAAACGGCAAGAATTTTTCTGTTTGCGACATTCTATTGGATGGTATTGGTGTGAACGAGAAGTCTTGCATGGCTCATGACGGTTGACGCAGAAAGAAAATTCATTGGATGTCATCCATGAACCCACTGATGATCGGATACTAACAAAAGAGGACCACCCGAACAAAGGTGAACTGTTAAGTAGGTTGTTCCGACGATCGATCCTTTGCCCGACGGGTGGTGGAAAACGACGCGCCTTAAGAGTGCGTCGCAGTCACGTGCGTGATTGATAAAAAAAGAACCACCGAAGAGGAAGGCGTCATGGTTGCCGGAGTCCAAACCTATAATCCGTTCGTCGTTCCGAACAAAAGCGACAAGACGGTCAGGAACGACAGGAACGGCTCTGAGTTCGAGGATGCCAGCGACGAAGCCAGAAATGGACGCATCGAGCATACAATCGAGAGAAACGAAACGGCTATTGGGCTCTCACAGGAATTCGACTACCTTTATCCAGACGAGTTTTTTATCGCCTACCCCGAGGCTGAAGATCACCCGGATTTGATCCACGAAGGCGATGAAGTTGAATTTCTCACCGAAGATCGAATGGAGTCGATCAGAGGCGTTAAAGATTTGATTGGCGATGCTCAGAAATGGGGTGACATTCCAGAAGAAGTTCAAAACGAAATTCGCGGGGTCATCAGCCAGGATTTGATGGCCGGTGCGCGTCATGTCGGACACAATGAGCAACAGCTCGATGCCAATCTTGCCGAGCGCAAGCAGGATTTCAATGATTATCTGCCCGACATCGAAGGATTGGATGCGGTTATTGGCGAAACCCACGACAACGTTCAACAAGCCGTCGATGAGGTCATGACCGATGAAATGCGCGCGGCGATTGCAAAAGGGATGGACCCCGACAATCCAGACTGGTCCGATTTCAAGACGCTGCTGACCGAGACGATCGATAACGAAGTCGATGATCCCGAGCTGCGAGGTGACCGGTCGGAAGAGGACGTGTTCCGCGATTTCACTGGCTTACTGCTTGTCTTCGGCCCGGGCGAGTCGACACAGATGCAAGAGCAGATCGATGTCGTCGGAACCGAAATTCTGGTCAATCGTCCAGTGGCTGAAATAAAAGCCGCTTACAATCAGGACGATAGTTTTGGCGATGCATTCGGCGAGTTCTTCACTGGCGATGAAGACCCCATCCGGCTGCTGAAAACATTGGATGAGAAAACACAGACGGATCGAGCCGGCCAACCGATGTCGGCTGCACGTGTGAACGACATCATCAATGCCTGCGAGAGCGAGCTGACCGGTGCTCTGGAACATCTGAACGGTGGCGATAGAAAGAACGCCGTGGATCACCTGAACCGCATCGCGATGCGTGCGAGTTCGGAGGACCCGAGCAAGGACACCGGCGTACAGCTTTTGGCGAAGCTCCTGGTCGATCAAGGCCTCATGGACAAGCCGACCTCTCCGCGCTACGCCAACCAGACGTTCCATGGCCGCTTCCGCGAAAGCGTAAGAGACGGCAACGGCCCGGCTCTGGCGCTGCAAGTGGCCGCCGAGTATGCCCGCCGGGGGGAAACCGACGAAGCCACCAGAATCCAGCAGGAAACGCTGGCGGATATCAAAACGTTCTTCGAGAGTACGGGGGAAACGACAGAAGAGTTCAAGCGCATATTCAAAGACGATGTAGAGATCGTCAATGGAACCTTGAGTGGGTATGTCTCACCGCAAGAGGGCCAGGCCGGGCTCGATAATCTGAATGAAAGGCTGATCGAAGAGAACCAGGATCTATACGACCAGTTTTATCACAACCAGCAAGGCATCATCAGCACGTTGGCCGTCCTGGAGCACATGCCGGAAGAGCTCGGTACGGTGACAATGGACGACAGCGGCCTCAAAGCCGAGGAGGTCACCGAAACCATCGACGGCTACGCCGACTTGGTTGCATTTCACGATGAAACCATCGGTGTGCTTCAGTCCAACCAGTGCCTTGCCGATGCCGATGCGTATGACTACCAAAAGAATCTTCAGTTTGCGGTCTTTGGTGGTGAATACAATGCCGAAGAGGCGACGGGGTTGTCGGCGGATACGCGGCAACTGTTCGCGGATATGCCCGATTCGTTCTATTCGGATATTCTCGCCGGCTACGACGAGGTCGCCAGTGGGCAGGCGGGTGGGGGCGATGACACGCGGCCTCCGATACCAACCGAGTTGGCCGAGTTGAGGGCGGAGTTGGGCGATAACCCAGCCGAAGCCGCCGAGGCGCTGAAAAACAATCCGCAGGCCGCGTTTGCCTTCTCGCAATACCTGTATCTGTACCAGCAGTCCGGAAATCCGCAGGCCGAGGACGTGCCGAGCATGTCCAGCCCGGGCTTCCTGACTCGTGCGGCCTGGGATCAAGTCGTCGATGTGGTGGAAAAGCAGTCGCCTTATCTGAAACCGGGGCTGACCGGACAGGCGCTGCCGGTCAAACCGGGTATTCAGGGGGCGACCCAGCAGGAGCTTCGGCGGATGCAAGGGAACTGGATCGGCTGGCAGCTACAGAAAGGATTGCCGGGCCGGCGGATAGCATTGATCGATGGTGCGCGGGACATGTGGTACAACGCCCGGTCGGATTCCGCCCGCTTCCCGGCCGAGGGCAGCATCTACAGGACGCGCTGGGGCGGGCCGACACTGGGGCTGGCCAGAGCCGGTCTCGCCGCTTGGGGTGCCAAGGACTTCTGGCCCAAGCCGGACAAAATGATACCGGGCACTGATAACTTCGATCCGGACGAGTTTACCAATGGCATCTGGGGGCCGTGGTTTGCAATCGACGCCACGAACCGGGTGGCGGGCGTGGCCGGCATCAAGTCGCTGGTGGTCGAGAAATGGCTGGGTCGTGCCCTGCCACCGATGATGGGCATTCTGGTCGCCAACGAACTGCGCAAGGGCGATTATGCCATGGCCGCCGCATGGACGCCGGCATTGGCGGCCAGCATCATTCCATTCTTGTCGTCGGCGCCCTGGGCGGCGGCCGGCGGGCCGATCGTCATCGGGCTGTGGGTCGTCTCTGCCGCGGCTGCATTGGGCTTATCGCAGTACCGGCATGTCGAGGCATCCAATCACTACGAAGACCCGATGAAATGGTACCTGGAAGGTGCCGGATACTCGCCCGATCGCGCGCACAATATGGGTAACACGACCGGAGATGGTGAAATCCGTTACCCCCTGCTCAATGGTGCCGCCGAATCCTACTTTGGAATGGATACGGACGATCTGGGGCGCGTATTCCGCGACGAGGACTTGTCCGATGAAAACTTGGGCCGCATGGTGGAATTGACGCACTACCTGGACTTCGAGCCCGATGGACACGGTCGGCTGCCGGCAGCCTCGGAACTGAGCGAATCGGACAAATACATTCTCTCGGCGATATATCGATTGATCCCGGATCAATACAAGACCGAGCCGGCTCCCTTGTTCGCCGACGGCAATATGCCGGAGCTGTGGGACGGCGGCATGCTGCCTTGGGATGATAATAAATTCCTGGCCGGTCTGGATCTGGAGAACCTCCTACCCTGGGAGGAGCGGCAGTTACCGATGGGCACGCCGTGGAGCAACGACATGTACAAGCAGCAGCCCGAACGGGTGCAGGAGATCATCTCGAGCATCTATTGGGAGCAAGGCAACTGATCCGCTGAGCGCACGCCGTATCGGCCGAGGCGTTCGGCCATCTGCGGGCGCACGTGACGCACCGCGGCTTCTTTCACCGGCCCATAGCCGCGGATCTCCAGCGCCAGGCGGGCGATGGCGGTAGCCTCGTCCACGGTCGAGGCGTCCAGCGCTGCGAGCAGCGCATCGATGACCCCTTCGAACCACGGCACGAGCTCCCGCTCCATGCGCCGCTCGGCGGTGTAGCCGAACGGGTCCAGCGCCGTGCCACGCAGCCGTTTCATACGCGCCAGCACCCTGAACAACGGCATGATCCACGGACCGAAGGCCCGCTTGCGCGGCCGCCCGCGCGCATCCCTGCCCGCC
>CBFGWV010000013.1:0-44208 GCA_965652545.1 uncultured Candidatus Competibacteraceae bacterium
TCAGGGTGCTTCACCCGGCCGAATTGTTTTCCTTGACCGAGGGAAGTTTGGATACCAGCCGCAGGCTCATCGTGAGCCCTTCGAGCTGGTAGTGAGGACGCAGGAAGAACTTGGCCCCGTAGTAGCCGGGGTTGTCGGGTACTTCCTCGACGACGACTTCGGCGGCGGCCAGCGGTTTGCGGGCCTTGGTGTCCTGGCCGGAGTTGGCCGGGTCGCCGTCGACGTAGTTCATGATCCAGTCGTTGAGCCAGCGCTGGACGTCGTCGCGCTCTTTGAAGGTGCCGATCTTGTCGCGCACGATGCATTTCAAGTAGTGCGCGAAGCGGCAGCAGGCAAAGAGGTAGGGCAGGCGGGCGGCGAGGTTGGCGTTCGCGGTGGCGTCGGGGTCGTAGTATTCGGTTGGCTTTTGAAGGCTTTGCGCGCCGATGAAGGCGGCCACGTCGGTGTTCTTGCGATGCAGCAAGGGCATGAAGCCGTTTTTGGCCAGTTCCGCCTCGCGGCGGTCGGAGATGGCGATCTCCGTGGGGCACTTCATGTCCACACCGCCGTCATCGGTGGGGAAGGTGTGGCAGGGCAGGTTTTCGACCAGGCCGCCGGACTCCACGCCGCGGATGGAGGTGGTCCAGCCGTAGTACTTGAAGCTGCGGTTGATGTTCACGGCCATGGCGAAGGCGGCGTTGACCCACAGGTAACGCTGGTGGTCGGCTCCGGCGGTGTCTTCCTCGAAGTCGAACTCGTCGATGGGGTTGGTCTTGGCGCCGTAGGGCAGGCGACCGAGGAAACGCGGCATGGCCAAGCCGATATAGCGCGAATCGTCCGACTCGCGCAGGCTGCGCCACGGGGCGTACTCGGTGTTCTCGAAAATCTTGGTCAGGTCGCGCGGGTTGGCCAGCTCCTGCCAGGAGCGCATCTGCATGACGCCCGGATCGGCGCCGCCGATGAACGGGCAGTGGGCGGCCGCGGAGATCTTGGCCAGCTCCTGGAGCAACTCCACATCCGGGGCGGAGTGGTCGAAGTAATAGTCGCCGACCAGGCAGCCGTAGGGGGCGCCGCCGAGCTGGCCGTATTCTTCCTCGTAGATGCGGCGGAACAACGGGCTTTGATCCCAGCCGATGCCCTTATGACGGCGCAGGTTGCGATGCAGATCCTTCTTGGAGATGTTCATCACCCGGATCTTGAGCATCTCGTCCGTTTCGGTGTTGTTGACCAGGTAGTGCAGCCCACGCCAGGTGGACTCCAGTTGCTGGAACGACTCGTGATGGATGATGTGCTCGATCTGCTGGCTCATCTTGCGATCGATCTCGGCGATGATCGCCTCGATGGCGCGATAGGCATCACCCGAGAGCGAGACGGCCGAGCCGAGTGCCTGCTGGGCGAGGGTGCGCACGGCGCCTTCGACCGCCGAGCGTTGCTCGTCGCTCTTAGGTTTGAACTCCTTCTCCAGCAGCGCGGTGAACTCGTTGCCGGCGTCGGTCTGGGCGACCGGTTGCTCCAGAAGCGGATTGGGCTGCGACATGGTTTAGATCTCCTCCGCCGACTCGTCGGCCGACGGCTCGCGACGCGCCGGCAGCGGCGCATTGGCCAGCGACTTGAGCAGTGTGGGGTCCTTGAGCACCTCGGCCAGCAGCGCCTCGGCACCGGATTTGCCGTCCATGTAGGTGAGCAGGTTGTTCAACTGTGTGCGCGCTTCCAGCAGTTTGCGCAGCGGCTCGACTTTCTCGGCGACCGCACCGGGGGTGAAGTCATCCATGCTCTCGAAGGTCATGTCCACGGCGATATCGCCCTGGTCGGTGAGCGTATTGGGCACGGTGAACGCCACCCGCGGCTGAATGGCCTTCATGCGCTCATCGAAGTTGTCGATGTCGATCTCGAGAAACTTCCGGTCGGCCACGGCAGGGAGCTGCTCGGCCGGCTTGCCGGAGAGATCGGCCATCACGCCCATGACGAAGGGGAGCTGGACCTTCTTCTCCGAACCGTATAGTTCGACGTCGTATTCGATCTGCACGCGCGGTGCACGATTGCGGGCAATGAATTTTTGTCCGCTCTTTCCTTTCGCTACATCGTTTCGTGTGGCCATCTAGGCAACCCCTGTGTTGCAACTTGTGTGTTTCGCTCAACTGTTACTTTCGCCTGAGTTGCCGGCGAGGACCTGAAGCTGATTGAGCCCTTCGGGCGCCAACTCTTTCACCATGTCCCAGAAGCTGAATTCAGCCATCCGTTCGACACGTCGAATGAGCAGCGGCGCCGGATGCGAGGGCTCGTGCCGCTCGAAATAAGCACGCGCGGCGGCCAATGCGGCAAAGGCATCGGCGCGGGTGTCTATGCGGCGGGGAATGCCGGCCGACGACTGCAACTGACCTACGGATTCTACTGGCGGGATGTCATCGCCGAGCGCCGTATCGGCAAGCGGGGCGGTCGCCGTCGGCGAGGCCACCAGAGGAAGCAGCCGCCCAAGCAGCCCGGTCAATAGTTCCAAGTCGGGCCAATAGTCGGACTCCAGGCGTTCGGTCCAGAGGGTTTCGATGGCTTTGAGCGCCTGCGCGGCGCGCTCGATGGCGGCGAAGCGCGCCGCGTTGCGCCCGCGCTCATCGGCGACGATGCGCCTGAGCTGTTCACTGGAGGTGACGATGGATTGCGCCTCCGGCTTGCCAGCGAGCAACCGCTCTACTTCGCCCACCGATAGGCTACCCACCGGGCTTTCGATCAGTACGCTATGGCGCAGTGCCTTGAGCACCCCTTGGGGGTCGGCCAAGCCGGCCAGGGCGTTGCTGCGCATCAGCGGGTCGTAGTCGCCCTCCAGCTCCAGCCGGGGATGCAGCTCGATCCAGAAGCGCTCCAGCCAGTCTTGGATCAATGCCAGTGCCTGGGCGAAACCCTCTAGACCGCCGACATGCACGGCGGCGCGGGTGAGGATGACCGCCACGCGCAGGTCGCGCGTCTGGGCGAGAAGCTCGGTGCCCGCCGCGATTACATCACGCCAGTTGGGCTCCTTGGACGGGATGATGCTGTCGCCGAGTTGCTGCTCCTCGGAGCCCCTGGCCAGGGTCATGAACGCTAGGAACTTGGGGGCGTATTCCAGATCCGCGCCGCAGGGGGCGAGGTCTGTCGCGGTGAGCGGCTCGGCCAGGTGGGGTGCGAGCAAGGGTGCGCTCATCGGGGGCACCCTTCCGGGGTGCGTCCACTCAAACCCAGCATCGCAAAGTCAACCGTCTTCGTTAAAGCATGCATCCGTCAGCAGTCCCTGATGTCCCTGAGAACCTTCGCCAATCCTTAATGTTCCTTGAAGTTCTTCACCGGTCTCTAATATGCGATTTCCCTAATATTCCAATTTGCATCCGCCCGCCGAAATTGAACGAGTGTTCAGTTTCAGCGCCATTCGGCAGCGAATGGAAACAGGGCGGAATGCATTCGCCCCCGAATGGATTCGCTGCGTAACAGGCGGACCGGATTCTGTTGCATTCTTCTCGGATATGTCAACTTGTTCACTCGTTGTGGACATATGTTTTCTATTCTCGTATTTTGCGCCAGCTTGCTTCCATGCGGATGTTCTGATCTATGGACTCGGATAGGAAAATTTTGTCGCGTGTAGGCGTTCTCGTCGGCCTGGTCGCATGCTGCCTGTTGCTTGCGGGCTGCCTGGGGGGCGTGAGGCAGGAGCTGCCAGTCCCGCTGGAGGTGACGATCAGTGCGCACGAGCAGGTGAACCCCACCGAGGCCGGCCGTCCCTCACCCATCGTGGTGCGCGTTTTCGAGCTGTCCAACAGTGCCGAGTTCCTTGCCGCGGACTTCTTCTCGCTGCAGGACGGCGGGGCTGCCTTGTCGGGCAAGGATGTGGTGGGCAGCGAGGAGTACATCCTCGTCCCGGGGGAGGTCCGCGTGGTGCGCAAGCGCGCGGCGCTGGAGACGCGTTTCCTCGGCGTGGTGGCCGGTTACCGTGATCTGGAAGGCAGCGTGTGGCGGGCAGTCGTGCCCTTGCCGTCACCGCATTACGCAGGTCGCATCTGGGCCGGAAGCCTGTCGCCGGAGCGACGACTTCACGTTGGGGTGGGTGAGCGGGCCGTCAGTATTCAGGAATTAAAAAAGTGAAGGATCAGGTTGGGCGGGTGATGAAGCACAGGCAACGGGTCGTGTGGTCCGAGGGGATGTTCCTCCGGCCGCAGCATTTTCAGCAGCAGGAACGCTACTTCGACTTCGTCACACAGCAGCGCATGGCGTCGCTGTCCGGCTTGTACTGGGGGTTTCGCCAGCTCGAGCTCGATGTGGACGCGCTGGCCCTGGGTTCGGTGGCCATCCGCAAGGCCTCCGGTGTCCTGCCCGATGGCACGCCGTTCGTCCTGCCCGATCACGGTGAGCTCCCGCCGGCCTTCGACGTGCCGGCCAATGCGCGGAACATCAAGGTCTGCCTTGCCTTGCCGCCGCTTCGCGATGGCGGTGAGTCGGTGATCTTCGATGAGGATGCCGGCAGTGCTGCGCGCTATGCGGTAGATGTCCTCGAGGCCCAGGATACCAACGCCTTCGGTGCCGGCGGCGCCGAAATCCAGGTTTGCCGCTCCCGATTCCGGCTCATGGATGAGGCCGAGGTGC
This sequence comes from uncultured Candidatus Competibacteraceae bacterium, assembly GCA_965652545.1. Classification (GTDB taxonomy): domain Bacteria; phylum Pseudomonadota; class Gammaproteobacteria; order Competibacterales; family Competibacteraceae; genus CBFGWV01. The sequence goes on from CBFGWV010000013.1 coordinate 4,585, forward strand.
CCCACGGCTGGCATGCCCTGGGTGTCGTGATGGTGGTGGAGCGGCTGGCGAACAATGTCGTGCGGCTGGAGCGCGAGTACATTCCACCGTTTCTCTCCTGTGGCTATCAGGAGGTCCTGGCCTCGTACGTGCGCGAGATCACCGGACTGCTGCATCAGCGCGGGGAAGCCTTGGCGGGCCGCCTGTCGGCACCTGGACGGGGCGGGGTTTCGGAGGTCAGTGACTTCCTGGTGCTGGCCCTGGTCAATCGCTGGCAGCCGCTGTTTTCTCACCTGGGGCACCTGGAGGTCCTGCACCCGGAGCGGTTGTATTCGGACGTTCTGCGCCTGGCTGGCGAGTTGGCTTCGTTTCCGGCCGGCACGCGGCGCCCCGCGCGTTATCCAGCCTACGACCAGGATGACCTGCAAACGACATTCCGACCGGTGATGCGCGATTTGCGCCAAGCCTTGTCGATCGTGCTCGAACAGACCGCGATCCAGATCGACCTGCAGGAGCGCAAGTACGGCATCCGGATGGCCGTGGTGCCTGATCGTGAGCTGCTCAAGGGTGCATCGTTCGTGCTCGCGGCCCATGCCAACTTGCCCTCGGATCAGATGCAGCAACAGTTCCCCGCCCAGGTGAAGATCGGGCCGGTGGAGAAGATCCGCGATCTGGTCAATCTGCATCTTCCCGGCGTCGTACTCCGGCCGTTACCCGTGGCGCCGCGCGAGCTGCCTTACCACGCCGGCTACAACTACTTCGAGCTCGATACCCATCACGACCTGTGGCGGGAGCTGGAGCGCAGCGCGGGCATTGCCGTGCACATCGCCGGCGACTTCCCCAACTTGAACCTCGAGTGCTGGGCCATCCGCAAATAAGGACGAGATGAGATCGATCATGGATGACTCCCTGGGCACACGAGGGCAAGCGGCATGAGTACCGTGCTCGACGCCACTACCGGGTACGACGGGGCATCGCGGCGGCCGGCCCCGCGTCGCCACAGCTACGACCATCAGCCACCTGCGGCACCGGCCGGACAGGATGCCGGCGGCAGTGGCAATCCGCTCGTTCGTGCGGCCAATCACCTGATTGACCTGGTGCCGAGAATCCGTGAGCTCGTGCAGGTCGAAAACCCGGCCGAACTGCGCCAACAGCTGGTTGCGGAGATCCGGCTGTTCGAGCAGCAGGCGTTGGCGGCCCGGGTGCCTCAGGAGGAGGTCATCGGTGCCCGCTATTGCCTCTGCACGGTGCTGGACGAGTCGGCCGCGCAGACACCATGGGGCGGTCGCGGCGTCTGGGCCAAGCACAGCTTGCTGGTGACCTTCCACAATGAGACTTGGGGTGGGGAGAAGTACTACCAGTTGCTGGCGCGGCTTGCGCAGAACCCCGAGCGGCACCGCAATCTCATCGAGCTGTTGTACTTCTGCAATGCACTGGGTTTCGAGGGGCGCTACCGGATCGTCGACAACGGCCAGTCTCAGCTGGATATCCTGCGCCGCCGTATTGCCACCATGCTCAACAACGTCCGCGGCGGCTACGAGACGCGCCTGTCCCCGCACTGGGTGGGGATGGCGGCGGACGAGCCGACCTGGCGATTCATTCCACCATGGGTGATCGCCACGCTGTGCGGGCTGGCTGCCTGCGCGATCTACTTCTGGCTGCTGTTCGCGCTGGGTAGCCGTTCGGACACCGTGTACGCGGACCTCGCCGCCCTGCGGGTGCCGCCCACGGCGGTGGTCGAGGCACCCGCACCGCCGGTCCAATCGCCGCGCTTGCGGCGTTTTCTCGAGGCTGAGATCCGCGCCGGCCTGGTGGAGGTTAGCGACCAAGCCGATCGCAGCGTGGTCACGCTGCTGGGCGACGGCTTGTTCGAGTCCGGGCGCGAGGAGGTCAAGCCGCGCTACCTGCCGGTGCTCGCGCGAATCGCCTCCGCCCTGGCCGAGGTCGAGGGCCCGGTGCTGGTGGCCGGCTTCACCGACAACGTGCCCATGCGCAGCCCGCGTTTCCCGTCCAACTGGGAGCTGTCGCAGGCGCGGGCCGAGTCGGTGAAGACGCTGTTGGATGGATTTCTCGGCCGTACCGACCGGGTGCGCGCGGAAGGCCGTGGCGAGGCCGATCCGGTGGCCGGCAACGAAACCGCCGAAGGACGTGCGCGCAACCGGCGGGTCGAGGTCACCCTGATGCTGCCGGCCATGGAGATCCACCGCCAGCTCAATTCGGCATACGGCACAGGCGTCGTTCCGCAGACGGTGACGCCATGATCAGTCGCATGTTCGGCTGGCTCAAGAGCCGCACCTTGTGGGTGTTGATCGGCATCGTCGCGGCCATCCTGCTGATCTGGTACATCGGGCCGCTATTCGCGTTCGGGTCCTGGCGCCCGTTGGGCTCGACCACGGCCCGCTACTGGGTCATCGGGCTGTTGTTGGGGTACTTCCTGCTCAAGCTCCTGCTTGCGCTTTGGCGCGCCAAGAACTTGAGCGGCAAGGTCGGCGCCATGTTCCGCGCCTCGCTGGCCCCTCGGCCGGACAGTGGTGACAGTGAGCAAGTCGGTGCCCTGCGCGAGCGTTTCGACGAGGCGTTGAAGATCCTGCGTCGCGCGCGTTTCGATTCGTCCAGACCGTCGCTGTGGACGCGGGTGATGCGCCGTGGCCGTTACGTCTACGAACTGCCGTGGTACATCATCATCGGCGCACCCGGGGCGGGTAAGACCACGGCCTTGCTCAACTCGGGGCTGTCGTTCCCGCTGGCGCAGCAATTCGGGCGCGCCGCGCTGCGCGGTGCCGGCGGTACCCGCAACTGCGACTGGTGGTTCACCAACGAGGCGGTGTTCATCGACACCGCCGGCCGCTACACCACGCATGAGAGCGACGCCGAGGCCGACAAGGTCGAATGGACGGGTTTTCTCGGGCTGCTGAAGAAGTATCGGGCGCGACGGCCAATCAATGGGGTGTTGGTCACCTTGTCGGTGTCCGAGCTGTTGGAGTCCACGCCGGAAGCCCGTTCGGCGCACGCGGCGGCGGTCCGCCAACGGCTGGACGAGGTCCGTGGCGCACTGGGGATATCCTTCCCCGTGTACCTGCTAGTCAACAAATGCGACTTGCTCTCGGGCTTTGACGAGTACTTCGCATCGCTCGATCGCGCGGCCCGAGACCAAGTCTGGGGTGTGACCTTCCCGCTGGACGATCCGGAACGCAACACCGTCGATCAGAGCCAGGTACGGCACGAGCTCGGGCTGCTTCAGGCGCGTATCGACGAAGGGTTGATCGACACCTTGCAGGATGAGCCTGACCTGCAGCGCCGCTCGTTGATCTATGTCTTTCCCCAGCAGTTTGCGGCACTGGGCGAGGTGCTGACCGAGACGCTGGGTGAGATCTTCGCCGAGTCGCGTTATTCGAGCGCCCCGTTGCTGCGTGGTGTGTACTTCACCAGCGGAACCCAGCAGGGCGCGCCCTTGGACCGCGTCCTTTCGGCCATGGGCCAGGTGTTCGAGCTCAAGCGGACCGCGCGCAGCGAGCGGGGTACCGCCAAGAGCTATTTCCTCCAGGAACTGCTGAGCAAGGTCGTCTTCGTCGAGGCACACTTGGCCGGTGCCAACCGCCGTGTCGACCGCCGCTCCCGCGCATTGCACCTGGGCGCCTATGCTTTGTCCTGCGGTGCCCTGGTGGCCGCGGCGGCGGCCTGGAGCGTCGCCTACCGCAACAACCTCACCTACATTGCCGAGGTCGACAGCAAGACCGCCGTCCTGGCGCAGGACCTGGAGGAGATGCCCTCCGCGGGGAGCAACCTGTTTGCCCTGTTGCCGGTGCTCACCGCCGCGGAGCGGGTACCCGATAGCACGCACTTCACCGTCCAGTCGCCGCTGATGCCGTGGACTTTCGGCCTGTATCAGGGTGAAAAGCTGGAGGCCGGTGCACGGCCGATCTACCGCAAGCTGCTGACCGAGCGATTTGCGCCCACCCTGAAGGCGCGTCTGGAGCAGTTGCTGCGTTCGGTAGCGGTGGAAGACCTGGAGTTCGCCTTCGAGATCCTGAAGGCCTACCTGATGATGCACGACCCGGAGCGCTTCAACGCCGACGAATTCGTTGCCTTCGTGCTGGCCGACTGGGACTACAACATGCCCCAGGGCGCCGGCCTGGAAGAGCGCGCCGCCGTGGAGCGCCATGTGCGCGCCCTGGTCGGCACCGGCAGCCTGCTGTCCACCACGCCGGTCGACGGTGCCCTGGTCCAGGCCACGCGTGCGCGACTGGTTCAGTTCTCCTTATCCCAACGCATCTATCGCCGGCTTACGCGGGTGCTGGAGGATAACCAACTGCCCAATTTTTCACTGGCCGCCGTCGTCGGCCCGCAGGCGCCCAGTGTGTTCCGCCGCATCAGCGGGCGCTCACTGTCCGATGGCGTGCCGTCGCTGTACACCTACCGCGGCTATCACGAGTTGTTCTCGCAGGAGGTCGACAAGGCGGTACGTCTGCAAGGGCGCGACGAATGGGTGCTGGGGGTGTCGGAAACCGCCACCCGCGATTATGTGGAGGCGATCGCTTCCGGCAGCCTCGCCATCGATGTCAAGACCCACTACATGTGGGACTACATCGAGCATTGGGAGACGTATCTCGACGACGTGGACATCGTCGAGCCGCAGTCCCTGCCGGAAGCCATCGAGCTGAGCCGGATGCTGTCGGGTCCGGATTCCCCGCTGGCCCGCTACCTCAAGGCGGTGGTCCTGGAGACCACCTTGTCCAAGGCCACCGGGCTCGAGCGCAATGACAACAGCTCGCTGTTCGACCGCGTCAAGCGGACCGTCCGCTCGACCGGGCAGGACATCAACCGCGTGGTCGGTCCGAGCCTCATGCCGGGGCAGGTCCAGCCACGCCAACGACCGGAGCTCATTGTCGACTCGCGTTTCGATGCACTGCGCGAGGCGGTCGGCGGTGGCGGCGATGCCAATGCCTCGCCGCTGCTCGCGTCGGCACAGGCCTTCGCCGAGCTCCACAGCTTGCTGGCAGCGACCGAAGCGGCGCGCATCGGCGGTTATCCGCCCCCGGCCAGTGACCTGCCGGCACGGCTGCGTGGCGATGCCGCCCGTCTGCCCCAGCCCGGCCGGCGCTTGCTCGAGACCATCGCCGCCAGCAGCGCGACGTTGGTGGCGCGCGAGGTGCGGGTGGCCAAAGGTGAAGAACTGGTCGGCGCGGTGACACGGGTTTGCCGTGAGTCGATTCAGGGCCGTTACCCGTTTGCGCCTGGGGCGACCGACGAGGTCGCCATCGGCGACTTCACCCAGATGTTCGGTCCCGGCGGTCGCCTGGACGGGTACTTCCAGAAAGAGCTCGCAACGGCCGTGGATACCTCCACCAGCCCATGGCAGCTGCGTGCCGGCGCGCAAGGCGGTCTGGGCGCAGGGGCGTCACTCGCCGCGTTCGAGAAGGCGCAGGTCATCAAGGATGTGTTCTTCCGCGGTGGCGCCGGTGCGCCCACCGTCACCGTCACGATCAAGCCGCTGGTAATGGATGCGACGATCACCAGCCTGACGCTGGATATCGACGGTCAGGTCGTGCGCTACCAGCACGGACCGCAGGTCGCACATACCGTGTCCTGGCCGGGTGGGCGCGGGACCGGACAGGTCCGCGTGTCGATGGAGCCGCCGTTGCCGACGGGCACCTCCGGGCTGGTCAAGGAGGGGCCGTGGGCGTTGCACCGGTTGTTGGACGGGGCACAGATCCAGCCCGGTTCGAGCCCTGAGCGCTTCACCGCAGTGCTCGATGTCGGTGGGCGCACGGCAACGTTCGAGATCACCGCAAGCAGCGTGAAAAACCCATTCCGCTTGAGTGAGTTGCGCGAGTTCAACTGCCCCGCGGGACTTTGAGGTGTCTTCAGTGTGCTTGTTCGATTCGCTGCCGTTGACTGGCCGTCTGGCCGATAGGACCGACTAAAGTATGGACTCGCGTTTTTTGGACTACTACAACCGCGAACTGTCCTATCTGAGCGAGTTGGGCGGGGAGTTCGCGCAGTCGTTCCCGAAGGTCGCCGGCCGCCTGGGGATGCAAGGCATCGACGTCGCCGACCCTTATGTCGAGCGGTTGATGGAAGGCTTCGCGTTTCTCGCCGCGCGCATCCACATGAAGATCGACGCCGAGTTCCCGCGCTTCTCGCAGCGCCTGCTCGAGGTCGTTTACCCGCATTACCTCTCGCCGACACCCTCGATGGCCATCGTCCACATCCCCATGGACACCACCGCGGTGTCGAAGAAGGAGGGTGCCGGCATGACCTTGCCGCGCGGCAGCCAGCTCAACAGTGGCCCCATAGCAGGTGTCGAAACCCGCTGCACCTTCGTCACCGCGCATGACATGGACGTCTGGCCGATCGAGCTCACCGACGCCAGCGCCGGCTCGCCACGCGGCGATCTGCCGGTCGCCAGCTTCGTGCGCCACAAGGACGTCAAAGGCGCGATCCGCCTCTGCCTGCGCCACTTGGCCACCGACGAAGGCGAGCGGCTCGACCCTGATCGGCTGACCTTCTTTCTGGCCGCGGACGACAACGTCGCCAGCGGCTTATATGCCTTGCTGATGGCGCACAGCCTGGGCGTGGTGGTCAGCGGGACCAGACCCGGCGGTAGCAAACCGCGGTTTCTGCCCGCCGAGGCGATTCGAGCCGAGGGCTTCTCGTCCGACCAGGCGCTGCTGCCGACCGACCCGCGGGTGTTCCAGGGCTATCGGCTGCTGCACGAGTACTTCGCATTTCCCGCGCGCTTCCTGTTTTTTTCTATCAATGGTTTGCGTCCGGCCTTGCAACATTTGGATGAGGACGCCTTCGAGCTGACCATCCTGCTCGATTGCGAGCCCGGCTCGCTGGAGTCCATGGTCGATCGCAAGTGCTTCGAGCTCAACTGCGTCCCGGCCATCAATCTGTTTCCGCGTACTGGCAACCGGCTGGCGACCTCGCAGGGTGAGCTGGAGCACCATCTCGTGCCGGACCGAACCCGCCCACTGGATTACGAGGTCTACAGCGTCAGTGCGGTGGAGGGTTTCGATCGCGGCAATCACCCAATCAACCGCTTCGCGCCGTTCTACCACTACGTCGGCTTGGACAATCGGGGGGCGGAGGCCTATTTCTCAGTCCGGCGCGAGGCGCGGCGCTTGTCGGAGTCCGCCGCGCGTGGTGGCGGGCGCTCGAGCTATCTCGGATCCGAGGTGTTTCTTTCGCTGGTCGACCCCAACGAGGCGCCCTGGCCGCGGACGATAGAACAACTGTCGGTGGCGATGCTGCTGACCAACCGCGACCTGCCGCTGTTGATCCCCAGCAACGGCGCGCGCGATCTGTCGGTGGACACCGACCTGCCACTGCGCTGGGGCCGGATCATCCGCGGACCGTCGCGACCGCGTTACTCGGCGGCCGACCGCGAGATGACGTGGCGCCTGATCAACCACCTCTCGCTCAACTACCTCTCGCTGCGCGACATGGACGCGGCCAGCGGCGCGGTGGCCTTGCGTGAGCTTCTGGGCTTGTACGCCTCACTGGCCGACCCGGCCGTGGCGCGGCAGGCCGATGCCATCGTTTCCGCCGAGGCTGTGTCCGTCACCCGCCGCCTGCCGGTGTCCGGTCCGTTGGTGTTCGGGCGCGGCGTGGGTGTGACCTTGGGTATCGACGAGGTGCCGTTCGCCGGCAGCAGCCCTTATCTGTTCGGCGCGGTGCTGGAGCAGTTTCTGGCGCGCCATGTGTCGATGAACATGTTCTGCGAGTTGCGTCTGGTCAGCACCACGCGTGGCGAGATCGCCGCCTGGCCGCCCCGCTGGGGAGGGCGGCCCGATGTCTGAGACCGGCAAGGCGGCGATGGTCGTCCCGTTCGAGGCGGATCTCAAAACCCGGCCTTGGCGCTACGACTGGTTCAACCTCATGCGCTGGCTGGACGCGCACAACCCGCAGTATCCGCGCTTCGGAACGGCGGTGCGTCCGGGGGACGAAACCATTCGCATCGGGCAGAAGCCCAGCCTGACCTTCGCCCCGGCCACGGTCAGCCGGTTCGATGTCGATGAGCATGGCCGTACGCGGCTCGAGCAGCTCTCGTTTGGCTTGTACGGCCCCAATGGGCCGATGCCGCTGCATTTGACCGAGCTGGTGCGTATCCGCACCGAACACGAGCAGGACGGCGCCCAGCGGGCGTTTTCCGACATCTTCCATCATCGTTTCGCAATGCTGTTCTACCGCGCCTGGGCCAGCGCCCAGTCCACGGTCAGCCTGGATCGGGCCGATGGCGATCGCTTCACCGAGTACGTCGCCAGCCTGATCGGCTACGGCGAGCCCTCGCTGCGTGGGCGTGACGCGGTGCCCGACCACGCCAAGTTCTTCGCCGCCGGGCACCTCACGCGGACCACGCGCAATCCCGAGGGCCTGACGTCGATTCTCACGGCTTATTTCCGCTGTGCCTTCCGCATCGAGGAATGGGTTTGGCAATGGCTGCCGCTGGCTCCCGAAGACCAGACCGTCCTGGGGCGCGAATCGGTTACCGCCAGCCTGGGCAAGGGGGCGATCTGCGGTGCCTCGGTGCCCGACCGGCAACACCGGTTTCGCCTGCATGCCGGCCCCATGGGGCTGCGCGATTATGAAAGCTTCCTGCCCGGTGCGGCCCGTCACGACCAGCTTCGCGACTGGGTACGCAACTATGTTGGCTACGAGTTCGCCTGGGATGTGCGCCTGATCCTGCGCCGCGACGAGGTGCCGGAGATCCGCCTGGGCGGCACCGCGCGGCTGGGCTGGACCAGCTGGCTGGGGAGCCGTCAGACGGACGAGGACTGGGGCGATTTCGTGCTCGATTGCGAGCGCGCCCGTCGCAAACCGGCGGTTGAAACGATTACTTGAACACTTCGATGGCATGGGATGCCATCGCGCCACAACCTGAGGTAGGTATGCCGAAGATCAGTCGTGTTTCGTTGTTTGGGAAGCTCAACCCTACATTGCACAAGGCCATCGAGGGCGCGACGGTGTTCGCCAAACTCCGCGGCAACCCGGTGGTCGAGCTGGCCCACTGGCTCTATCAATTGCTGCAATTGGACGACAGCGACCTGCACCGTCTGTTCCGGCACTACGGCATCGACGGCGGCCGCTTGGCCAACAGCATGCTCGGTGCTCTGGAGCGGCTGCCCGGCGGCGCGCTGGCCCTGGAGGACTTGTCCGCGGACATCGATCTTGCCGCCGAGCGGGCCTGGGTGATTGCCTCCCTGTCGTTCGGAGATACCCGCGTACGCAGCGCGCACCTGCTGCTGGCCTTGTTGACCACCCGCAGTTTGCGTGAGAGCGCACTGGCATTGTCGGCCGAGTTCGCGCGTATCGATCCGGACGATCTGCAAAAGCGCTTCAGTACCCTGGTGGGCGATAGCCCCGAGCAGGCCACCGGCAGTGCCGGCCAGGCCTATGGCGAGCACACCGCCGCGCCCGGCGAGAGCTCTGGCGCATTGGCGCCGGCCGCCATGGGCAAACAAGAGGCTTTGAACCGCTTCACCCAGGATTTGACCGAGCGGGCGCGTGCCGGCGAGCTCGACCCGGTCACCGGGCGCGATGAAGAAATCCGCCAGATCATCGACATCCTGATGCGCCGGCGCCAGAACAACCCAATCCTCACCGGCGAAGCCGGGGTGGGCAAAACCGCCGTCGTCGAAGGGCTGGCCTTGCGTATCGCCGGTGGTGACGTGCCGCCAGCCTTGCAGAACGTGCACCTGCACTCGCTGGATATCGGCCTGTTGCAGGCCGGTGCGAGCATGAAAGGCGAGTTCGAACAACGCCTGCGCCAGTTGATCGAAGAGGTCCAGCACGCGCCCGAGCCGATCATCCTGTTCATCGACGAGGTACATACCCTGGTGGGCGCCGGCGGGGCGGCCGGTACCGGCGATGCTGCCAACTTGCTCAAGCCAGCGCTGGCGCGCGGCACCTTGCGCACCATCGGCGCAACCACCTGGGCGGAGTACAAAAAGCACATCGAGAAAGACCCGGCGCTGACCCGGCGCTTCCAGATGGTCCAGGTCGCCGAGCCCGATGAGACGCGGGCGGTGGCCATGCTGCGCGGCGTCGCCGCCGCTTTACAGGCGCACCACGGTGTACGCCTGCTGGACGATGCCATTACCGCCGCGGTGGTGCTCTCGCACCGCTACATCCCCGCGCGCCAGCTCCCGGACAAGGCCGTCGGCCTGCTCGACACCGCCTGCGCACGGGTGGCGATCAGCCAGCACACCACGCCACCGGAGCTGGAGGACTGCACGCGCCGCATCGAGGTCATGGAGACCGAGCGCCTGGCGCTGGATCGCGAGCACGCCGTGGGCATCGACCACGGCCAGCGTCGCCAAGCCCTGGCCGAGGCCCTGGCGGCGCAGCGCGCGCGGGAGGACGAACTGGCGACCCGCTGGCGCGAGGAGTGCGAGGTGGTCGAGCGGATCATCGCACTGCGTGAGGCCTTGTCCGCCACTGTCGACGCCGGCGACATCGACGGCACCGCCGAGCGGCAGGACCAGCTGACGCAGTTGCGCGAGGCCGAGCGCGCCTTTGCCGAGATCCGCGGTGAGCGCGCGCTGGTGAACCCGGCGGTGGACGAGCACATCGTCGCCGCGGTGGTGGCCGACTGGACCGGTATCCCGGTCGGGCGGATGGTGCGCGACGACGCCAGTGCCGTGCTGGAGCTGGCCGACAACTTGGAGAAGCGCGTCATCGGCCAGCGCCACGGACTGGAGACCATCACCCGGCGCATCCAGACCTCGCGCGCCAAGCTTGACGACCCGGCCAAGCCGATCGGCGTCTTCATGCTGTGCGGCCCCTCCGGCGTGGGCAAGACCGAGACCGCGCTGGCCCTGGCCGAGTACCTGTACGGCGGCGAGCAGAACCTCATCACCATCAACATGAGCGAGTTCCAGGAGGCGCATACCGTCTCCACGCTCAAGGGCGCGCCCCCCGGCTACGTCGGCTACGGCGAGGGCGGGGTGCTGACCGAGGCGGTGCGGCGCCGCCCCTACAGCGTGGTGTTGCTGGATGAGGTGGAAAAAGCCCATTCGGACGTGCACGAGATTTTCTATCAGGTGTTCGACAAGGGGCGGATGGAAGACGGGGAGGGGCGTCAGATCGACTTCCGCAACACCGTGATCCTGTTGACCTCCAACGTCGGCACCGACCTGGTCAACAGCTTGTGCGGCGACGCTGACCTGATGCCCGAGCCCGCCGCGCTGGCCGATGCGCTGCGTGAGCCCTTGCTGAAGGTGTTTCCGCCGGCCCTGCTGGGGCGGCTCATCGTCGTGCCATACCTGCCGCTGGGCGAGGGGACTCTGGCCGATATCGTGCGTTTGCAGATGGAGCGTATCCGCGTGCGCATGCAGCGTGCCCATGGCGCACGCTTCGAGTACGACGAGGCGGCGCTACGCCTGGTCATCGATCGCTGCAACGTCACCGATTCCGGTGGGCGGATGATCGACGCGGTGCTGACCAACTCCGTGCTGCCGCGTATCAGCCGCCAATACCTGCAAGGGCTGGTCGAAGGCCAGACCTTGACCGCGGTGCAGTTGTCGGCCGATGGCAAGGACTTCGTCTACAGCTTTGAAACACGTCCGGCGGACGGCGTGGTTAGTGCGGCCGATGTCGAGGAGGTGGCCGAAACGCCGCCGCTCGAGCTTACCGAGCCGGTGTGCTGATCATGAATGCCCGACCCAGAGCCTTCAGCGCACTCGCCCCCGTCAACAGCCTGCCGCCGGGGACCCGCCTCCATGGCTATGAGATCCGCTCGGTCATCGGCGAGGGCGGTTTCGGCATCGTCTACCTCGCCGTGGACACGATGCTCGAGCGCGAGGTCGCCATCAAAGAGTACCTGCCCGTCAGCCATGCAGTGCGCCGTGGCGAGCTTGAGGTGCAGGTGCGTTCGCAAGCCCACGAGACGCTGTTCGAGAAGGGGATGCGCAGCTTCATCAGCGAGGCGCAGACGCTGGCGCGCTTCCGCCACCCGGCACTGGTCGAGGTGCTTCAGTTCTGGGAGGGCAACGGCACCGCCTATATGGTGATGCCGTACTACCGCGGACAAACGCTGCGCGACATGGTCCAGCGGGGCATCCGTATCGACAGCGAGGCGGAGCTGCTGGCGATTCTCCAGCCGGTGCTCAGCGGTTTGTCGGTGATGCATGCGGCCGACTGCTATCACCGCGATATCTCCTCAGACAACATCCTCCTGTTGGACTCCGGCGCACCGGTATTGCTGGATTTCGGTGCCGCACGCAACTCGTTGGTGGATGCCGGCGATGCCTCGACCATCATCCTCAAGCCCGGTTTTGCGCCGATCGAGCAGTACGCCGGCGATCAAACCGCCGCGCCGGAAGGGCCCTGGACCGACATTTACGCCTTGTCCGCGGTAGCCTTCCAATTGATTACCGGCGATATGCCCACCGCCTCGGTGGCACGCATCATGAACGACCCGCTGGTGCCGCTGGCCCGGCGCGAGATCGCCGGCTTCTCGCGCGGCCTCCTGCGGGCGATCGACCAGGGCATGGCGGTACGGCCCGAGGACCGGCCGCGCAGCGCCGCCGATTTTGAGTACCTGCTGCTCAACCCGGTCGTGGACGAGGTGCCCGAACCGTCGTGGCCAGTCGATGCGGCCGGCGGCCAGCCGGCCGCGGCAGCCACCGGCCAGGCAGGCGCGGTGAGCGGTGACGCACCGGTCAGGCGCGCGCCGGCCGCGGCGGCTCGCCCTGGGTGGCGGTTGCCGCTGGCTGCGGTGGCGGCGGTCGTGGCGCTGGTCGTCGTCGGGATGATGTACATCGTCTATGGCGGCGGGCCGGCGCCGGTTGCCGAGTCCGTAGCGACGGTCGCGGCCACGCCGGCGCCGGCCCAGTCGCCGCTACCCGCTCCGGTGCCCGCGCCGGTGGTGGCATCGCCGACGCCGCCACCGATCGCCACGGTCGATACCACCGCGTCGGTGGTCGCCCCCACGCGGCGTGTGCCCATTGTGCCGGAGCCCCCGGCCGAGGCGTCGCCCGAACCTGCCGCGGTAATGCCGCCGACGGCCGAGGAGCCGCCAGTGCTCGCCGATGCCACGCCTGCCGACGAGGACATCGCGGCCCCCGTACCGGAGCCGGACGATACGGTCGTCCAGCCGATGGAGGCACCCCAACCGGACATGGTTGCCGTCGTGCCCGTGCCGGCGGCCCTTCCAACGCCACCGCCCCCGCCCGCGACGCAGGCGTCGGCAACGTCTGCGGTCGAACCGTCCGCGTCCGGACCGATCGCCGCGTTTGCGGCGACGGTGGACTGGACGGACGAACTCGCCGGGCAGATCACGGACGCCCCGTCGATCACCGAGCTGGCCGACGCCCCCGACATCTGGTCGTCCGCGGACTGGACCTACGTGGCCACCGAACGCAGCGATGCGCCGGCCGAACCGGCACTACCCAACTACGGCTATCTGGTGGTGTCCGTGCAGCCCTGGGGCCGGGTCTACATCAACGGTGAGTTCATCGCCATCGTGCCGCCGACCATGCGCTTCCCCGCGCTGGTCGGTACGCACCGGGTCGAGATCCGCAATGAAAGCCAGCCGGCGTACTCGGCCCAGGTCACCATCGAGCCCGGTCAGTCAGTGTCGTTGTCGCATAACTTCGCGCCGCCGCCGGACGATGCGTCGGTGGCCGCCGCTGCACCCGACACAGCAGCGCCGGCCGACGGCACGGACGACGAGTGAGTCGCGGGAGATGGCCATGCTTGCAGGTCTGAAAAGTTGCCTGAACCGGGGGGGCCGGTTTGGTGCAGTGCTGCTCGTTGTACTCGCGGGCGGGTGTTCGATGCTTTTTGACGCCCCGTCCCAAGAGGGTGTCAGCTCGATCATTCCCGATCGAGTGCTCGGTGACCTCGCCTCCATGGCCGCCTCGGCAGGACCGGAAATGGAGCTCAAGCCTACCGAGATGGCGACCTCGCTCGCGACCAGCGAGGCACGGCGGATCGTGCAGAAACAGGCCGAGCAGTATCTGGCCGTCGGCGACGTCCCAGTGCCGTCGCAGTCGCCCGAGGACTGGCGCGAGGTCCAGCGCACTCTGCCGGCACGCGTCCAGCCGGTGGCTGCCTCCAACGGCCCGGTACCGCCCAGCCTGCGGGTGGAGCGAATCGGTGCGGACAGCGCCCAGTTGGTGGTCGAGGGTCTGAGTGACGGGGTGGTCAAGCTCGATGGCGAACCGATCGGTTTGGTCCAGACACAGGCGGTGCGGGTGATCGCGCTGGCCCCGGGCGATCACGCGATACGGGTCGAGTACGTCGGCCGCCCGCCGTTCTCGGCCGACTTCTATATCGAAAAAGGTGAGCGCATCACCTTGAGTGATTCACAGTAATGAGGTTTGAGGCCAATGCATAACGCAACAAGACGTTACCGGGGATGGCCGCTGGCTGCCTTGATCCTGCTCCTGGTCGGCTGCAACGAGCCGGTGGACACCACGCCGCTGGTGATACCGCCCACGCCCGGGGAGATGAAGCTGCGCGAAGCCAGGGGCTTGTATGGCGACGGGCAGCTGGAGGAAACCGTGGCCTTGCTCAGCGACAGCCCGGAGATCTGGCAGGACACGGTCGAGGTGCAAGTCGAGGCCCTCAAACTCATGGCCTTCGCCAACTGCTCGGAGCGTCGCAACAAGCAATGCGCGGCGGATTTCGAGCGGCTCTTCGCACTCGATCCGGGCTTCGAGCTCAGCGGGGCGGAAGCCGGCAACCCCAAATGGGACCCCACGTACCAGCGCGCCAGAAAAGCGGCACAGGCCAAATAGGACGATGCACCATGTTGGAGATTCTTGCCGTCGGTTACAACGACATCCCACCCGTGTTGCCGGTGTCCGGGATTCTGCCCCCGGAGGGCGGTAGCGTCGGCAGGGAGGACGACAACGATGTCCTGCTGCCCGATCCGCAGCGGATGGTGTCACGCCGTCACCTGGAGTTTACCCCGGAGGCCGGCGGCTATCGCCTGAGCAACATCAGCACCTCCAACCCGGCGTATATCAACGGCGAAACCCTTGAGCCGGGCATGAGCTGCATGGTCCAGGACAACGACAAGATTCAAGTCGGCTGCTACACGCTGCAGATCAGGGAAGTGGGCGAGCGGCCCGCACGGCCGGCCACACCGGCTGCCCCGGCCGTGCCGGATCCGGTGGTCGAGGTGGTGCCGATGGAACCCTCATCCGCCGAGGACGCGAGTGGGGGCGAGTTGATCGCGGACGACTTCATGGATGACATGATCGGCGACTTGCCGCCAATGGCCCCGCTGTCGCCGTTGACGCCACCGCCGCCCGCCAATGCGCCGGGACCGGATCCGTTCGCGGAGGACCGCTCGCGCGCGAGCCGAGCCGACCCTATCGACGCCTTGCGCGACGGCGGCCTGGAGCTGGCGGACTTCTCGGGCAGGCGCGATGGGCTGATCAATGGCGCCGACCCCTTGGACCCGGTGATCGATCTGACCCACGATCCGCTGGCCAACCGCGGTAACGGCATGCTGGACGACCGCTCGCTGGACCCGCTGGCGCTGTTCGGCGACGGCGGCACCGGCACCATCGACTTCGGCCTCGGTTCGCCCAACGCCGAGGTGCACCGGCTTGATCACGGTGCCGAGCTCGATACCTTGTTCCGGCTGCCCTCCGAGCGTGCGCCGGCGGCATCCATACTCGACGATATCGCCGCGAACGCGGTGCCGGTCACCGACCTCCACGAGCCGTCTGCGGCACCACCCATTTCACGACCGCCCGGACCGTTGCCAGTGACGGCGGACGTCCCGGCACCGGCGCCGGCACAACCGCCGCGACGGGCGTTCACGCCCATCCCTCGACCCGTCGAGCCCTCGCCGGAGCCCGCACAGGTACAGTCGCCGCGGCGGGAGTTCTCACCCATTCCGAGGCCGGCCGTCCCCTCGCCGGAGGCCCCGCCGGCGCCGATACAGCCGGCTCCGTCCCCACCCGAACCGCCGCCGGCCAACGCTGCGGTACCGCCACCGCCCGCGCAGGCGCCCCTGCCGTCGGACGATGCCGCGCCGGTGCGCGACGACGCCACTCAGGAGGCGCTCTACCGCGCCTTTCTGGACGGGCTGGGCATCGATGCCTTGCCGGACCGGCGCGGGCTCGATCCGGAGTTCATGCGCCTGGCCGGGCAGATCCTGCGTTGCTGCGCCCAGGGGACGGTGGATTTGATCGCCGCCCGCGCCGCGGTCAAACGCGAGGTCAAAGCCAACGTGACCTTGATCGCCCCGGAGCGGAACAACCCTTTGAAGTTCTCGCCCGATGGCGAGGTCGCCCTGATGCACCTGCTGGGCAAGCCGTACCCCGGCTTCATGCGCCCGGTGGAGGCACTGACGCATGCCTACGCCGACCTGCGTTCGCACCAGCTCGGTGTCATCGAGGGGATGCGCTCGGCGCTCAGCCATGTGCTGGAGCGCTTCGACCCCGATGTGATCGACCGCGAGGCGGTGCGTGCCGGCTTGGTGGACAGCCTGCTGTCGATCGGGCGCAAGGCCCGGCTGTGGGAGGCCTACGGGCGCTATTTCCAATCGACGCGGGAGCACGCCGAGGACCGCTTCCAGGACTTCTTCGGCGATGCCTTCCTCGATGCCTACGAGGAGGCCACCGGCGAGCCGCGCCCACGTAACCGACTGCGCATCGGGGGGCGTGACTGATGCGCCTGCTCGTGGCCCATTGTTCCGATCGCGGCGGTCGTGCGGAGAACCAGGACTATGTCGGCTTCCACGCCAACGAGGTCATCGGTTGTTTCGTGCTTGCCGACGGTGTCGGCGGGCATAGCGGGGGCGCTTTGGCCTCGCGTAGCGCGGTCGCTGGCGCGCTGACCCAGTTCGGGCACACACCGGCGGTCGACCGCCCTGGTCTCGAGCGGGTGATCCACTCGGCCCGCGAGGCGTTGACCGACACCCGCCGCCAGCACCCCGAGGCGGCGGACATGAACACCACCATTGCCACCTTGTTGGTCGATACCGGCCGAGGACAGGCCCTGTGGAGCCACCTGGGTGATTCACGCATCTACCTGTTTCGCAACGGCCGTGCCCATGCCCTGACCCGCGACCATAGCGTGCTTCAGGCGTTGATCGACGCAGGCATGGCCGGCGGCCGGGACACGGCTGAGCGTAACGCGTTGTACGCCTCGGTGGGCACCGACGAGATACCGCCGCAGGCCTTGTGTGAAGCACCGCTGGAAATTCGCGCCGGCGATGCCTTCCTGCTGTGCAGCGACGGCTTCTGGGAAGCACTGGATGAAGGCGCCATGGAGGCGGCGCTGGCCGAGTCCACCCTGCCCGAGCAATGGGTGCAGGACATGGTCGGGCGGATCGCCGCACCGCGCGCCCAGGGGCAGGATAACTTCAGCGCGATGGCGGTGTGGATCGGCGATCGGGTTGAGATCACACGTATCCAGCCACCGCGGCCGGTACCGGCGGGGAGGCAGGTTTGAGGAG
The DNA here is from genome assembly GCA_965652545.1 of uncultured Candidatus Competibacteraceae bacterium. Taxonomy (GTDB): domain Bacteria; phylum Pseudomonadota; class Gammaproteobacteria; order Competibacterales; family Competibacteraceae; genus CBFGWV01. Next base: position 21,992 of record CBFGWV010000013.1, read on the forward strand.
CGAGAGGGTGGTCGAGGCGGCGTGGCCGGGCGGTCAGGGGCTGATGGGCTGGTTCGGCAAGCTGCCGGCGGTGGGCGACTTCGCCGCGCGCGGTCTGCCGCATGCCTTGCAGGATTCGGTACATCACTGGGTGTCGGACGGCATGAGCTACCTGACCCACGAGCGTCCGGACGAGTGGCGCGAGTGGTATCTGGTTTCGCCGGTGTGGCACTTCGTCATGAATGCCGGCGTGTGGAGCGACAATGCGCTGGTGGGGTGTCTGGCGCCCAGTGTGGACAAGGTCGGGCGCTGCTCGCCCTTGCTGGCGATGCGCTCGTTCGAGGGCAGCCGGGTGGCCGAGGTGCTGCCACCGGCCAGCGCCTGGCTGTACCGGGTGGATGCACTGATCCGCCGCGTGGTCGGCGAACGCATGGGCGTCGATACCGTGCTGCCGGCGCTTCAGCGTGAACTGATGGCCGAGATTCCCACGGCCGAGGAGGCCTCTTCCGCCGGGCGGATACTCGCCGAGCTGGGCATCGTCGATGACGGTGCATCGGGCAAGGCATGGTTCTCCTGGCCGGACCTTGCCGATGTCTTCGTGCTGCGTCGCGACCGCAGCTTCTGGTGGGCTGAGCCCTCGCCCAAGCAGCCGCCGCGCCAGGTGGTGCATAGCGGTGCGCCCGACAGCATTCTGTTCGGGCTGTTGCTGGGCGGGGACGGGCAGGTATGAGCGTCAAGAAGGGCCGTCACCGGGTGGGGGATCACTTCCTGCCCACCGTACTCGACCGGTTGACCAGCCATCCGGAGACCAACGGCGCGGCCGGCGGCGCGCAGATGACCCGCGGCGCCTACCACGAAACGGTATTGCGCGATCTCTCCTGGCTGCTCAACTGCTCCAGCATCGAGTCGCAGATCGATTTGACGGCGTACCCACGCATCCGCAACTCGGTGGTCAACTTCGGGGTGCCGCCGCTGGCCGGGCGGCGGTTCTCCGAAATGGACCTCAACGGCATTGCCGAAGGTATCCGCAACGCCATCCTCACCTTCGAGCCCCGGGTGCTCGCCGAGTCGCTGCAGGTCACGGCGATCCGCGATGCCACCGCGGAGTCGCACAACCAGATCGTCTTTCAGATCCGCGCGGCGTTCTGGTTCGAGCCGTACCCGCTTGAGATGGCGATTCGCGCCCAATGGGATGTGGAGAACGGAATCATGGACCTCAGCGGCATGCCCGCCTGACCATCGGTTTCAACCTCGCGCCGGCTGGCGCGTGGCGACCGCCAGCGCGCACAGCACCAGTCCCGCACCCAGCCATTGCAGCGGCGAGAGCCGCTCGCCCAACAGTACCGCGGCCACCGCGATGGAGATCAACGGCTCCAGGTTGAACATCATGGCCGAGCGGGCCGGGCCGGCGTGGCGAATCGAGCCGTACATCAGAAACACCGCCAGCAGGTAGGCCAGCGAGGCAAAGGCAAATCCGCTCCAGCCCCAGACCGCGCCGATAGCCGGCAGGGCGAAGGTGCCGAGGCCGAGCAGTAGCAACAGGGCCAGCAGCCCGCCACCCAGATTCACATAGATCAATACTGTAAGCACATCGTGGTCGCGCACGATATTGCGGCCGCAGAAAAACTGGCCGGCGGCACCGCAGGCGCCGAGAAATGCCAGGGTGACGCCGACTGCGCTCAAACCGCCAAGGGCCGGCCCCAGTGCCAGGCAGAGACCGAGAAATGCGGCGATCAGGACCGCCAACTGTCGCCGCTGTGGTCCGCGTCGCTCGCTGATCATCATCAGCACTTCCACGATGATGGGGAAGGTGTAGAAGATCAGCGCTGCCAAGCCGACCGGGATGTACTGCACCGAGCCCAGATAACCGGCCGCGCCGACGAACCAGGCCAGCCCGGTCAGAGCGGTCGCACCCCAGGCCGAGCGCGGCAAGGTCAGCGGGCGGGCGAGCAGAACGCAGGCCAGTGTGAAGCCCATCGCCGCCAGAAGAAACCGGGCCAGCACCAGTGTGGGCGGGTTGGCACCCGCATCGTAGGCCAGGCGGGCGAAACTGGTGATGCCGCCGTAGGTGCAGGCCGACAACAGGGCAAGCACGACACCCAGGGTTGCCGCCGGTGCGATCGCCGGCGAGGACGCGGTGGTGGATGTGTTCAAGGCAGGACAGGCCGTCGCGCAAAAAGGGGGCGGAGGTCATCGTACGACCGCGCGGCCAGTCCCGCCAGCGGCCCGAAGCGGCGTTCGTCAACAGAAGGCGAACGCCAGGATGATCGGCAGCAGGTGGTCCGCACGCAGGCTTACGCCCAGCGCCGCACCGACAGCGGCCACCGCCACTGCCAGCGCGACCCAGTGCAGTTGACACATTATGCGGTCTGCAAGCGCAGCACTTGGCGATCGTCGATCGGCCAGTGCAAGGCGGCGGCAACCAGGCCGAGGAGGATCGAGCCCAGCCAGATGGGTGCATAGGATTGCGTGGCGTCGAACACTGCGCCGCCCAGCCAGACGCCGAAGAACGACCCCAGTTGGTGCCCGATGAACACGAAGCCGAACAAGGTTGCCAGGTACTTCACGCCGAAGACCTGGGCCAGTAGGCCATTGGTCAGCGGTACTGTGCCGAGCCAGATGAAACCCATAACAAAGGCGAACACATACACGCTCGCCTCGCTCACCGGCAGGACGATGAAGACCGTCATCGCCACCGAGCGTACGAGATAGATGTAGGCGAGCAGGTGTTTGCGCCGGTACAACGCGCCGGCATAGCCGCACAGATAGGTGCCCGCGACATTGGCCAGGGCAATGATGGACAAGGCGATGACCGCGCTGCGCGGGGCGAGGCCCTGATCCATCAGATAAGCCGGCAGGTGACCGGCGATGAAGGCCAGTTGAAACCCGCAGGCCAGGAAGCCGATGTTCAGCAGCCAGAAGCCCCTGTGGGACAAGGCCTCGCCGATGGCCGCGCGCATGGACTGATTGCCCAGCGCGCCGGCACCGGAGGGCGTGCGGTCGTTCAGGCCGAAGGCCAGGGGTGCGGCCATGGCGAATACGATGGCGAAGCTGATCAATGCCCAGGCCCACCCGTAGCCGCTGATCAGCACCTGGGCGCTGGGCACCATAAAGAATTGACCCAATCCCCCGACGGCACCGGCAAGCCCCAGCGCCCAGGCCCGTTGCCGCCCATCAAACATGCGGCTCAGCGCACCGTAGACCACGCCGAAGGAGGTAGCCGCCAGGCCGACACCGATGATCAGGCCCGCCGCCAGTGTGAGCTGCCACTCGCTCACCGCGCCGGTCATCAGGTACAGGCCGGTGGCATAGAGGACACATCCACCGAGCAACACGCGCACACTGCCGAACCGGTCTGCGAGCATGCCGGTGATCGGCTGGGCCAGCCCCCACACCAGGTTCTGTACAGCCATGGCGAAGGCGAAGGCCTCGCGGCTCCAGCCGCGATCGATGGACATGGGCAGCAAGAACAAGCCTTGGACATGGCGCACACCCATGGCCAGGCCAATGAGAATGCCCCCGCACAAGACGACGAACACCGGCGTGCGTAGCCGCGCGTTCATCCGTCGGCTCCACGCCGGCCGGCGGCCAGTGCCATCGCATCGTCCAGGCGGTCGTCGCCCCAGAACATGTCCTCGCCCACGAAGAAAGTCGGCGCACCGAACACGCCCCGCGACCGCGCCTCGGCCGTCATCGCGCGCAGGCGGTGCTTATTGGCCTCGTCCTGAGCCGTCGCCAGGGTTGCGGTGGGTGAGGGCACCAGGTCGGCAAGGGCTGCCAGTACGTTGTCCGCCGCATCGATATCGAGGTCGTCGACGAAGTTCTGCAGCATCACCCGACGGCAGAAGGTACCCACCCAGGACTCATCCGCGGCCAGGGCGGCCACGCGCATGGGCAGAACCGCCCGCCGTGGAAAGACGCTGGGCTTGCGCCAGGGCAACCCATGGCGTTCAGCCTGACGGGCAAGGTCGACCCACATATAGCGGCCTTTTTCCGGCTGCAGCACGAAAGGTGAGGTCGACCAGCCCAAGTCGCGGAAGATCGGGCCGAGCAGGAACGGCTTCCACGCCAGCGGTACCCCGTGGCGCCGTGCCAGGGACTCGATCCGCATCACGCTCAGATAGCTGTAGGTACTGCCGAACTCAAACCAGATTTCCAGGGCGGTTTCGGTGTGCGGAGTCATGGCCGTTCGCTCCCGGTGCTGGTCAAGGACATCCGCAGTCGGGTGCCGCGGTTGCCGATGCGCACATCGCTCCAGCCGCGACCGTGCGGGGTGAGCGTAATGCAGGCCGGCCCGTCGGCGTTCAGTGCGGACATGGCCACCCGCTGGGTACCGGCCTCGATCAGCCAGGTCTGGCCCGCGTGCAGGACGATATCCTGGCCGCGGCCGTACTCGGTCAGCCACAGGCTGCCGCGCCGGCAGCGGACTTCGACAGTCGTGGTGGTGTCGAGCATGGCGACCTGGCCGGGTTCGATGCGCAGGTTCAGGTGCCGTGACGCCTGAACCTCGGTGTTTTCTACCCTGCCGGCACTGGCGCGGCGGAACCAATGGGCCGGCCCGTGCGATACCGGGGATGGGACATAGGCGATGGTGTTCATGGCGGGTTCCTCAGCTCAATATCACCAGGCAGCGCGCCTCGATACTGCGGCGCAGTGGCGCATCCGCCGGCACCTCGGGCAGGTCGAAAGCGCAATGGGGTGTCATCCGCGCCCGCCCATCGCGGCGCGAATCATAGGTCTTGAACACCAACACTTCGTCGGGCGTCATCCGCGGCATGTAGTACCAGCGGTGGGCGGGGGAGTGGGTGGCCAGGTAGATCTCACCGCTGCGGTGGGGGTAGTGGATATCCGATGCCACCCAGTCCGTATCAGCGAACGAGCGCACATCGCACATGGCCAGTGGCGTATCCACCACCGGGTGCAGCAGCGGTCGCCAGAAATTCAAGATGGCGAAGGGCGTATTCGGGTCTGCATTCGGATACATGCCGGCGAACTGGCGCGGCCCCGACAGCTCGGTGTAATCGCCGTGTATCCGGCCTACTGCGGCGGGCCTCGTGCCGTCGCCCTGGCGGCCGAAGGTCAAGGGCGGCCGGCCGGCTTCGCGCCGACGCCGGGTGTGATCGAACACCCTCGCGTCCCGCCCGCCGATGAGGTGGCAGGCCAGGGCTTCGACTTCCCGGTAGTAGGTGTCGATGACCTCCGCGTCCTCGTAGAAATCGCTCACTGCCGTGGGTTCATGCCGCAGGCAGAAACCGGCCGACTCCAGCAGCCCGTCATCTGTCAGGGAGCGGGCATCGTTGATCGTGCAGCGGCGCCATTCATAGCTGACGTTGTCCCGCGGCTGGCCGGGCGGGGGTTCGTACATATAGTTGAAGGGCCGTTCGCCGTTGGGCGTGAGGTAGCCAAGATCGCCCTGCACACTGCTTGTGACATGCGTGTCTATCATGTGTAGTACAGTCTTGAGTCGTGATGGTGGCTAGGATCTCTCTGAACAGGCTGCCGCTCAAACGCTATTGCTGCATCCCATGCATGAGGTGTGCGCATGCAAAGCCGGCTGTTGAAATTGCCTCCGCTGGATACCGTGCGGGGCTTTGTCGCTGTAGCGCGACGGATGAGCATCACCCAGGCCGCGGCCGATCTGTGCCTGACGCAGTCCGCGCTCAGCCGTCAAGTGCAAACCCTGGAGGCCGCTCTGGGGACCCCGCTGCTGGTGCGCAGCCACCGCGCCATCGGCCTGACACCGGCGGGCGAGGAGCTGTTGCAGCTGGCCTCACCCTGGCTGGAGCGCCTGGCGGAGTTCAAAGACTCGCTGGCGCAGGATGGGCGGGCGCGCCCGGTGACGATCACTGCCAGCATCGGTGTGACCACGCTGTGGATCCTGCCGCGGCTGGGCGCGTTCCAGAGTGCGCATCCGCATATCGATGTCCGGGTCGCGGCCAACAATCGGATAGTGGACTTGCATCAGGAAGGCATCGACCTGGCGATCCGCTATTGCCGCGAGGTGTCCGCCCCGCACGATGCGCTGCGCTTGTTCGGTGAAGAGGTCGTACCGGTGGCCCACCCGGCGGTGGCGGCGCAGGCGTTCGCCGCACCGGGCAAGCTGCTCGACCAGGTGCTGCTGGAGCTAGACGATCGGGCGCGGCCGTGGATGCGCTGGGCCGACTGGCTCAGTGCCCAGGGGTTGGGCGAGGCCAAGCCGCGGGCGTTCCTCCATTTCAACCAGTACGACCAGATCGTGCAGGCGGCGCTGGAGGGTCACGGCGTGGCCCTGGGACGGTTGCCGCTGGTCTCGCCCATGTTGCGCGACGGGCGTCTGGTGGCCCAGGCCGGCGCCCAACTGGGCGTCAGCGATTTCGCGTTTTGGTTGATCGAGGCCGAGAAGGCGCCGCGCAGCGAGGTCGCCACCCTGGCGGCCTGGATTCGTCGCGAGGCCGAGGCGACGGTTGCCGCGGCCTCCGCGTGACGCTACGTTGCGTCTCCTACTTCAACGAGTCACCGTCACTATGCAATCGCCCAAGCGCCCGGCCAGGCGGTGGCTGCGCCACCTCTTGGCGGCCGTCATTCTCGTGTTTGCCGCCGTCGGTGCATACGGCGTCTACCGCCCTTTGCCCGAGGGCTTGAGCATCGATGGTGCCTACCGCACTGTGAGCGATGTCGCATTCCTGGCCGACCTGACGTACATCGACCCAAACGGTCGGCGGCAGACGGAACAGGCCATTTTCGACGAGGCGTTCGCCCTTATCAACGGCGCCCGGCGCTTCGTGTTGGTGGACATGTTCCTGTACAACGCGTTTCAAGGTGAGCAGCCCGAGACCCACCGGGCATTGTCGGCCGAGTTGACCGAGCGCCTGATCCGACAGAAGGCGCGCTTCCCGGACATGCAGATCCTGGTGATCACCGATCCGTTCAATACTTTGTACGGCGGCGTGCCCTCGCCCCATCTTGCGGCCTTGGAGCGCGCGGGCATTTCGGTCACCCTGACCCGGCTCACTGCGCTGCCGGACAGCAATCCGCTGTATTCGGCCGTGTGGCGGGCCGCCATCCAATGGTTCGGCAACAGTGCGGGCAGCGCCTTGCCCAACCCGGTGGGCCCCGGCCGCGTGTCGGTGCGCAGTTATCTGGCCTTGTTCAACTTCAAGGCCAATCACCGCAAGGTGTTGATTGCCGATTCGGGTACGGATTTCGTCGGTCTCGTGACCTCGGCCAACCCCCACGATGGCAGCAGCGCCCATGGCAACGTGGCCTTGCGTTTCAGCGGACCGGCGGTGGCTGACCTGTTGGCGACCGAGCGCGCGGTGTTGGCGTTCTCCGGCGGGCCATTGCCCGCCGTGGACATTCCCCGCGATGCCGGTGACGGCGCTTTGAGATTGCGCATCCTCACCGAACGGGCCATCGAGCGGGCCGCGCTCGATGCGCTGGCCCAGGCCGGCGCGGGCGACGCAGTGGACCTGGCCATGTTCTACCTGTCCGATCGGCACATCATCGATGCCTTGCTCGGTGCCCACCAGCGCGGTGCCCGGCTGCGCATAGTGCTGGATCCGAACAAAGACGCGTTTGGGCGGACCAAGAATGGAGTCCCAAACCGGCCGGTTGCGCATGAGCTTCATCAGGCGGGTATTCCCGTGCGCTGGTGCGACACCCATGGTGAGCAGTGCCACAGCAAGTTGTTGCGGGTTCGCCTCGAGGATGGCACGACGCGGCTGATTCTCGGGTCCGCGAACTACACGCGACGCAACCTCGACGACCTGAACCTGGAGACCAACGTCGAACTGGTCGGCCCTGCGGACGCCGGACCGCTGCGCGAAGCCGGGGCGTGGTTCGACCTGCGCTGGTCCAATACCGCACAGCGGCGTTTCAGCGTGGACTACCCGCAGTATGCGGACGAGAGTCTCTGGCATCGGGTGCTGTACCGGGTCATGGAGGCCAGCGGCCTGAGCACCTTCTGATATCTGTTCAGCGACGCGGCATGCGAACCCTGATATTACAAGGGCCACTGTATAAGCAGAAGCTGGAGGATAGAGCGCATGGACGATGGGCAAACTCAGGACGCCCCACCCACGACGGCGGAAATCGAGTTCGAAGACCACAAGATGGTGCGCATTTCGATCGTGGGCATCTTCCTCATCCTGTTTATCGGCATGCTGTACTTCGCTCAAGGTTTGCTGATGCCGGTCACGCTGGCCTTTCTGGCGGCTCTGGTGCTCTCGCCGGTCGTCCGCTCGCTGCACAAACGCGGTGTGCCCGAGGGGCTTTCCGCGCTGTGCCTGGTGCTGGCGCTTGCGGCGGCGATCGTCGTGGGCGGTTACACGCTCAGCGGACCGGTGACGGCATTGGTGGAGGATGCACCGTCGATCGGCTGGGAGCTACGCTACAAGCTGGCCTCGCTGCGCGAGCCGTTCGAGAAGGTCAAGAACGCCCGCCAGTTGGTCGACGACGCGACCAAGGAAGACCCGGAGCCAGGTGTCGAGGAGGTCATCGTCCGTGAACCCGGCCTCCTGAACCGCGCAGCGGAGGGGTTGCCGGAGGTGCTTGCCGGGGCCGGCCTGGCACTGGTGCTGTTGTTGTTCTTGTTGGCATCGGGCGACTTGTTCTTCGAGAAACTGGTCAAAGCCCTGCCAACCTTGCAAGACCGCAAGCGCGCCCTGCGCATCGCCCAGGATGTGGAGCGTGAAGTCTCGCGGTATCTGCTGACCATTTCGGTGATCAATGCCGTGCTTGGCGTCCTCGTGGGCACGGGCCTCTATGTGATCGGCATGCCCAACCCGCTGCTTTGGGGTGTGCTTGTGGCGGCGTTGAATTTCGTCCCGTATCTCGGGGCGGTCATCGGCATCGGGCTGGTGAGTATCGTCGCCCTGGTCAGTTTCCCCACGCTCGGTCAGGCGGCCATGGCGCCGGGTATTTATCTTGTGCTCACCCTGGTCGAGGGCCAGGTGCTTACGCCGATGTTGGTCGGCAAACGCCTGCAGATCAATGCGGTCGCCGTGTTCCTGGCCATCGCCTTCTGGGGTTGGATGTGGGGGTTCATCGGCGTGTTGATTGCGGTACCGATCCTGATCGTCATCAAGGTGTTTGCCAGCCGGGTCGAGGATCTGTCCGGTCTCAACGAGTTTCTGAGCGAGCGCGGCGTCACCACCGCGCCACCACCGGGCTGAGTCATAGCTCGATTTCGCTCTCCACGACATGGTTCAGGTCGGTGCCTTCGGCGGTCAGGACTATGCGGACTTTCAAACGGTTCTGGCCGCCAGTCTTGCCGCTGCGCACGAGCTCTTCGATCTCGCGCTGCGAGGTGACGCCGACCTGCTTGAGAAACTTGCGCAACGACATGTTGAAGCGATCTTCATCCATAGTGGTGGCTCCTTGGGGTGGGTTTCAGGTTTTAAGTTTTAAGTTTTACGTTTTACGTTCGTGGGTGGTGGGTGTGAGTGCACGCACACTCGACCATGAGCATCTACATTTTGGACAGCACTGCCGAAACTTAAAACTTAAAACTTAAAACCTAAAACCCCCATCCACCAGCACCAACTTTAATTCATTCCGCCAGACGTCCATCATACCGACGACTGCCCGCCCGGAGAGGAGCGAACGGTGAGTGAGACACTCGAGCTGACGCTCGACAACCGGTTGGAGGCCATTGCACCGGCGGTGGAGCGCATTGATGCGTTCTGTCGGGCCAACGGCGCCAACGGGCGGGAGGTGGGCCAGTTGAGCCTTGTGCTGGATGAGTTGCTGACCAATATCATTTCCTACGCTTGGCCACAGGGCGGCGAGCATTCGATCGCGTTGCGGGTGTGGGTTGCGGCCGATGGGGTGGGTGCCGAGCTTGTCGACGATGGCATGGCCTTCGACCCCCGCGATGCACCCCAGGCTGATCTCACCGCCTCGCTGGAGGATCGGGAAGTGGGCGGGTTGGGTGTCCACTTTGCGATGACGCTGATGGACACGGTCGACTATCGGCGCTGCGAGGGCAAGAATCGACTCACCGTGTTCAAGACCATTACACCAACGGAGCGATGACGTGACTGAATCCCAAATCAACCCGCCCCTGGTCGTCGTTCCGGCCCAGCGGCTCGACAGTTCGACCTCGCCGGCCTTCGAGCGCGAGTTGATGGCACAGATCGAGCAGGGGGCGACGACGGTCGTTCTTGATTTTGCCAAGGTCAATTACATCAGCAGCGCCGGTCTGCGGGTGATCCTGCTCGCGGGCAAGCGGCTGAAGGCCGGTGGTGGCAGCCTGGGGCTGTGCGCATTGAACGACGATTGCCGCGAGGTCTTTCGCATCAGCGGTTTCGATGCGCTGTTTCCCTTGCACGCGTCGGTGGACGAGGCTCTGGGGAGGTAGGACGGCTCACTTCTGCGGCCGGTCGTGTGGCGTAGATCGAGTGAGATGTAGGATGGGTCGAGCGCAAGCGATACCCATCATGCCGGCGTTGAACGTAGTTGCCATCATTTGAGGTAAGCACCGCGCTCATCCACGAGATGAGGGAGCCTGATACCTTGGTGGCTTCTGCCACCTGCGCCTGATGGGTATCGCTTGCGCTCGACCCATCCTACATCCGACAGGCTCCTAGGTACCGCTGAAGCGCAAGGTCAGACAGGTGATGTCGTCGGCCTGGGGGGCGCCGCGCTCGAAGCGGTGCACTGAGGCGATGACCTGGTCCGACAATTCGTGCACCGACCAGCCTGTCTCTCGCTCGGCCAGCACCTGCTCCAGGCGCTCTTCGCCATAGGCGACCTCATCGATATCGAAGGCCTCCGTCACCCCGTCGGTGAACAGGAACAACATGTCGCCAGGTGCGAGGGTCATTCGCTGTTCCTGGTAGGGAATATCCTCCATCACGGCTACGGCCATGCCGCCGACGCCGGGTAGGGCCTGCACCGTGCCATCGTGCGTCAAATGGTACGGCGGGTTATGGCCTGCGTTGACATAGGCCAGTTGCCCATTGTCCAGATCCAGCACGCCGTAGAACACGGTGACGAACATCATCTGCTCGTTTTCCGCTGCCAGCAGGTCGTTGAGGCGGCGGATGGACTTTGACGGGGAACGCTCGAACAAGGCCGTCGATTTCAACAGGGTGCGTGAGATGGCCATGAACAAGGCCGCCGGCACACCTTTGCCGGAGACATCGGCGATGACGAAGCCCAGTGTGTGGTCGTCGATCATGAAGTAATCGTAGAAGTCGCCGCCGACCTCCTTGGCCGCGGTCATCTGGCCGTACACGGTCACCCGCGGGTCGCTGGGCAGCGCCCGGGGCAGGATGGCCAATTGCACTTGGCGGGCGATCTCCAATTCCTGCTGTATACCGGCGAGCTTGGTCTTGGTAACCAACGCCTCGCGCAGTTCCTGCACCATGGCGCTCAGGCGCTTGTGCTGCTCCTCTATCCGCCGCACCAGATCGCCCATGACCTGCGCCAGGCGGCGCAGTTGGTCGTCCGGCAGATCGCCGTGGGTCCGCGTGCCTTCCGGCCCGAGCAAGGCCAGGACTTCTTCGCGGTCGGTCGGGTCGAGCGCGTCGGCGAGGGTCTGCAACTGCCGGCGGATGACGCTTTCCTGGCGCAGCCGGACGCGTTCGCGCTGTCGTCGTACGCGCGCCAGGGTGTGGGTATTGACGCGATAGGCGGCGACCGCCTCGCTGATGGCGGCGATCTCGTCATGACGTCGGTCGCGGTGGTCGCCGCCGGTGACGGCATCGCCCAATGACAGCGCATGTAAGTCCGCAAGGGCGTGCTCCAGCGGGCGAAAACTGCGCCGCAGGTAGAAGAACACGCCCAGGCAGCCGGCAAGGATCAACAACCCGACCGTGCCGATGGCGCCGATGCGGATTCGCCACAGTGCCGCAGCCCGCTCGGTGCTGTCGCGCAGGCTCACCAGCGCGCCCAGTGCGCCACCGCCGAGGTCGGTCAACGGTACGCTGACCAGCGCGAAGCGGCGGGAATCGATGGCGACCTGCTCGGCCAGTGCGCGACGCGGGCTGAGCGTGACCGCGGCTGCCGTCCACAGCGCAGGGTCGGTCGCCGCAGCCGTCCTGCCGCGCAGGGTCAGCAAGGTGGCCGCGCTGCCCGAGCGCTCGGCGAAGCGCAGCAACGCTTGGCGGGCGTCGGTACCGACGACCAGGGCGGCGGGGGCCGAGCCGGGTAAAACGACTCGGCGGGCGACCAGGACGTGGATTCGGCCGGCGGCGATTTGGCGTAGTCCGCTGACTGTCTCCCCGCGCAATACCCGGTCGAGGCTGGCGGCATCCAGCAGGGCCTGCGCCGTTGCCGGACCGTGGCCGGACAGTACGCCGCCGCGGGCGCCGATCAATTGAACCGCGTCAGGCCGGATGCCCGTGCGCGAACGATCGAGGGCAAGGGCAAGCAGCCGTCCGGGGTCTGCCGGCGTGGTGTCGACCGTGGCCTCGCCACCGGCCAGGGCCTCTGCCAAATCGTCTGCGATCGCCGCGTTGATCTCCCGCTGCACAGCGACGATTTCGCCCCACAGTATTCGCTGTCCGCTGACGGCCTCGTCTGTGGCTTGGCGCCCGGTCACTGTATCGAGCAGCCAGGCGGCAGTGCCCAGGACGAGTGTCAGCAGCGCGAAGCCGGTAAAGACGATGAGCGTGATCCGCGTACGCAGCAGCATCAGTCCGCCCCGCCGCGCGCGATCGGGGCCGCAGCCCGCGCCAACACGTGCTGGATGGACGGACGTAGCTGGTCGTCGAAGTCCACGGCCAACAACTCCGCGGCGTAGGCGTCCAACTCGTGACGGTGGGTTTCGAGCCGTTGCGCGCCGCCATGCAGTGCGGTGAAGGCGGCGACGACGGCGTCGTGGCCGTGCCACCGTCGCGGCCCTGGTGGGGGGTGGCCGTCGGCGACCGCGGCCAGTGCCGCGCCGAGTTGGTCGTGTCGTCGGTCGATCTGGCGACCGACCCACAGCCCGGCGCTGATCGCCGCGATTACGGCGATCAGCGCAACAGCCACAGCGACTTGTCGGCGGACCGCGCCGGCCCCGCCGACCAGGGCCACGGGACGTATCGTGACATCGATCCGCGCCAGGGTGTCTTCACCGACCTCGACCGGGGCGCTCAGCGTGTCATCACCGGGTCCGCTTTGCGCGGTACCCAGCGTTCGGCCCTGGGCATCGACCAGCGTGATCCGGGCGATGCCCCGGGTCTGCGCCAGGGCTTCGCCGAGGTGGGCATCGATACCCGGCAACTCGTCCAGTGGAATACCGTAGCGAGCGGCGCGCGCATAGCGTTGTGCCAGCGAGCGGGCGAGGCTGTCGCCCACCAGCGCCATATCCTCTCGTGCGCTATCGGCCATGCGCTGCTCGAACGCCGCGATCAGCACGGCGGCCCCGCCGCCACCGAGCACGCTCACGATGAGCGCGGTGATCAGCGCGCAGGCCACGGCACCGCGATGTCGGGCATAAGAACCCTCAGCCCACATCGTCCATTTCCTTGAGCTGTTGCATGCCCGCTTCGATCGCCGCCTCGCGTCGTTGCCATTGCTCGCGCACGGCGGCGGCGGCGCGCGTCAGCGGGCTGGTCGCGGGTGTCGGCTCTCCATCGAGGATTGCGGCGACCTGACGGAACGGGACCGTCAGGCGGCGGGCGAACAGGCGCGTGGCAATGATTGCGAGTACGGTGGTGATGACGATCAGCGCAAGCAGCTTCCAGCCCAAGGTCATGGCCCATTGACGCGAGCGCCCGGTTTGCTGCTCGTCCGAAACCGTCACCGCCAGCGCGCCGGCCGTCTCGCCGATATTGTTCTCGAAGCGCAGCCCGAAAACGGTCTCGTCCCGTTGCACCAGGCGCCACAGACCGGCGGTGGCCAGTTGGGCCGTCCACGCGTCGGGGACCGGCTCGTCCAGCGCGCCGCTGTCGGTGCTGTACAGGGGACGGCCGTCGGCGGCGAACACATCGATGGCCAGAACGGAGGGGTCGGCCGCCCGCTCGCGCTCGATCTGCGGTTGCATTGTGCTGAGTTGGTCCAGGCCCAAGCCGATGGCCAGGTTGGTTTCCACGGTGGTGTGCAGGCTGCCCAGCAGATGGGAGACCCGTGCCTGCTCGAGTGCGGCGTTGATGCGCGTGCCGGCGTGATAAGTGATTGCGGCTGCCGACCCGATACCGGCCATGACGGCGACCACCAGTACGATCGTCAATCTCCCCGCAACAGTCATGGTACCTTCGAAGTTCTGTGACCGCGGCACCAGGTGCCGTGGCCGGGAGTCTGCAATCATAGCTGAAGCGACCGCTAAGGACGGGCGGCGGGTCGGCGCCGAGGGGGCGATGCGCGCAATACTTCCGTTGGTCATGGTGTTCGCCACGATCGTAAGCGGCTGTGTCGGCATGGGCGCCTATTTCGCCTATGCCGCCCTGCGCGCCGATCATCGGGTGATCCTCGAGGACCGGCTGGCCCTCGCGACCGACCGGGTTGCCGGTACCGCGCGCCTGTCGCTGTCGCTGGGCATCAGCCTGTCTGAACAGGCCACATTGGTGCCGCTGCTGCGGCGCGAGGCCAGGCTGGAGCCCTTGGCACGCGCCGTCGACGTCCTGGATGCCGACGGACGCATCATCTTCAGCAGCGATCCGCGGCGGGTGGGCGGTCGGCCGCAAACGGCGGACGGCGTGCCGGTGGCCAGCCCCATCGGCAACGACATCGGCGATCAACTCGGGCAGGTCGTGCTGTATTACGACCCGGCGCCTGTCGCCGCCACGGTCGATGCCTTGTGGACCGAGCTCATGCCCCTGGCCATCGCGACGGTCAGCGGCGCCGGCATCGTGACCCTGATCCTGGGCATGCTCGCCGCCGGGCGGCTGCGCCGCGATGCCGCGCGTGCGGCGGACCTGGCCACCTGGCCAGCGGCGGCGCGACGGCGGGCCGTGGAGGCCGAGGCGGCGCTGGATGGTATCGCGCATCGTCTGGGAGGCTGACGGACGCAATGAGTTTTCGCATCGTTATCTCCAGTCTCGTGGTTGTGGTTTTGTGCCTTGCCCTCGCGGTTACCGGCTGGGGTACCGTACGCGCGGCCGAGCGCTTCCTGGTGCCGGAGATCCAGGCCAAGGCGCGGTCGGTCGCCTTATCGGCAAGCGCCCTGGTCGAGCGCGCCCTGGCCGTGGGCGTGCCGCTGGATGCGCTGGTCGGGGTGGACGACTATTTCTATGCCTTGCGGGGGGGCAACCCCGATATTGCCGGGCTGACCCTGCAAACGGCTCGCGGCGAGATCCTGGCGAGTGCCGGTGCGGCACCTGCGGCCGCGCAGAGCGTGCGCATACCGGTGCGCCTGGATGGGGTCGATGTGGCGGCCGTGCACGTTGCGATCGATCCGGCGGTCATCAGCAAGCGGATCACCACGTTGCTGGTCGATGTGGCATTCATCGGCATCGTTGCGGTGCTGATCGCGCTGGAGCTGGTTGTGTTGGTCATCGGCGGCCGGCGCAGCGCACTGCTTACGGCGCTGGAACGGCGGCTTGGCGCCTTGCGCCATGGCGACCTCGGTCGTCATGCGCCGCCTGCGGGAGCACCCACTGAACAGATCAGCGCCATGGATGCACCGCTGTCGCGGCTGCACGCACGCTATGCGGCGTTGACCAGCCGGGCCTCCCGGCAGGGCGACGAGGCGGCCCTGGCCGAGCTCGCCGATTTGGGGCAGCGCACCGGGCTGGGGGTCACGCGTGCCGGTGAGAGCCTCGCGGCCACATTGATCCGCCCGGCGCTGTTCCTGTTCATGCTGGCTGAGGAGCTCACGCGGCCATTCCTGCCGCGCTATGTCGAGCAACTCGCCGGCGATGGAATGGCGTTCAGCGTCGATGTGGCCATCAGTCTGCCTATCGTCGCGTTCATGGCGGTCGTGGCGCTATGCCAGGTGCCGTTCGCCGGCTTGTCCGAGCGTCTCGGACGGCGGCGGGGGTTTCTGATCGGCGGTGCATTGGCCGCGGTAGGCTACGCGCTTGCGGCATGGACGGGCGACTACACGGTGTTTATCACTGCCCGCATGGCCTCGGCATTGGGTTATGCCTTGGTGTTCGTTTCCGCGCAGGGCCATGTGGTGGACCATTCGCGGCCCGATCAGCGTGCCCAGGGGCTGGCAGTGTTCGTGCGCGCCATCATGGTCGCCGCGCTGTGCGGGCCGCCGCTGGGCGGATTGCTGGCGGACCGGGTGGGCGATGCCGGTGCCTTCCTGGTGTCCGCGGGTGTGGCGCTGCTGGCGGTAGTGGTCGCTGCCGCGACCCTGCCGGCGGGACGTGCAGCGCGCGGCGCCAAGACGGGGTTGGGGTTTGCCGATGTCGGCGCAGCCCTGCGGGTGCCGCGGCTGACCGCATTGCTCCTGGGCTGCGCCTTGCCGGCCAAGTTCCTGCTGGCGGCGCTGACGTTCTATCTGTTGCCGGTGGAGCTGCTGCACCAGGGCTACGGGGCCGCGGAAATCGGCCGTCTGCAGATGATCTACCCCATCATCATGGTGCTGGCGGTACCGGTGTTTGCGGCCCTGGCCGACCGGTTGCACGCATCCACGGCGTTTGTGGCAACGGGTGGGTTGATTGCCGGTGGCGGGGCGTTGCTGCTGGCCCCGTTGGGTGCCGCCCCGATGACGCTGGGCGTCGTGCTGTTGCTACTGGGCGTGGGGCAGGCCATGTCGATCGCGCCGCAGTCCGCGCTGGTCGCCGATATCGCCGGCCGCATGCCGGGCGGTCGTACAGCCGCCGTGCTCGGTGTGTTCCGCCTGGTCGAGCGCTCTGGCAACGCGGCCGGGCCGGCCGTCGCCGGTGTGTTGTTGGCCGTCGTCGGCTTTGCCGGCGCATTGGCCGCGACCGGCGCCATGGTGGTCATCGGTGCGGCGGCATTTGCAGTGTCGGCGCGACGGGGGCAAGGCCGCGATGCCCTCCCGCGTGCACCCGGCCACCCGTAGAAGCCCACCCGAAATGCGCGATCGGCTCAGGAACGGCACCAAACCATGATCGCAGCTAAGGCCCCAGGTAGTGTCGCAGCGCGCGGCTGGCGGTTGCCGTCAGCAGCACGTTGGGCGCGATGCCCGCGGCGGCGGCGACCGTTTCCAGGCGTTGCCGTTGCCCATAGATTTCCGCACGCACCCCGGGCCGGGCGAGGCCATCGGGCAGGTCGGTAACGTCCACCGACACCAACCCCATGGCCAGGCCGCCGACGATGGGTGCGTGGTGGCCGTCGATGACGACCGAACCGGCGCCGGCGAGCCCCGGCGGCAGGCCGTCGCCGTAGCCGATGGCCAGCGTGGCCAGGCGACGGGGTGAAGGGGTGCGGTACAGGCTGCGGTAACCCACCTCGACCCCGGCGGCGACGTGGCTGACGTGCAGGATCGGCGCGCTGAGCGTGGCCACAGGCTCCAGCGGCTGAGGCCGGGCGGGGGTGGTGTCCACACCGTAGAGCGCGCTGCCGCAGCGGGCGTGGTCGAAATGCCAGTCCGCGGCCGAGAATACGCTGGAGGAAGCCGCAAGGCTCAGGGGCGCGGCCGGCAGCCGCGCCGTCCAGGCGAGGAAGCGCCGCCGCTGGCGGGTGTTCTGCCGGGCCTCGGGCCGGTCATAGCGGGCCAGGTGCGTGACCCAGGCAATGACCGTCAGGCCATCGAGCAGGCGCGGGTTTGCGACGATGCGCGCCACCGCGGCCTTGTTCAGCCCCAGGCGGGTGAGGCCGGTATCCAGTTGAATGGCCACTGGCCGCGGCGTCGGCGCTTGGTGGGCCGCCCGCAGCGCAGCGATTTGTTCCAGACTCGCCAGCGCCGGCACGATGCCTTGCGCCAGCGTCGCGGGCGCGCCGCAGAACCCGTTGAGGACGAACAGCCGGCTGTCGGGTAGCAAGGGTTTGAGCGCAAGCGCCTCGTCCAGATGCGATACCCAGAAGTCCCGGCAGCCCAGGGCGTGAAGCAGCGGGGCGATCTGCGCGGCGCCCAGTCCGTAGGCGTCGTACTTGACTACTGCACCCAGCGTCGTGCCGGTGTACCTGTCGCGTACGGTGGCCCAGTTGCGGGCAATCACGGCCAGGTCCACGGTGAGCACGGCCCGGTCGACCGGCATCGGCTGGATCATCCGCGTGTGTCCGCCGAAGGTGCGAACACGATGACGGGTTGCCCGCCGCTGGCGCGCGAGGCAACCCCTTCCCAGCCGCGCGCCAGCAGCTCGCGCTGCCGGTCGAGGTCGTTGACGTTCACGAGCACGTCCTCGCCGGTGGTCAGGGGCTCGCCAGTGCGCACCATCAGGTAACGGGTGAGGCCACCGTAGCGGGTCACGATGGCGCGGATCGTGAAGCCCGCGGCCAGCAGATTGGTCCAACTGGGCAGGTTCAGTGGCGCGGCGGTGGAGAACAGCAGGGGGATGCCGGCCGCCGCTGCGACCCGAGCGGCGATCAGGCGGCGTTGCAGCCCGCGTCCGCGATACGCCGGGTCCACGGCGGCGCCGGCGAGCTTGGCGATCGCCCCCGCCTGCGCGAGGCCGAGTGCCGGCCGCGGATCGTCCGTCGGCAGCAGGTCGAATTGCAGGATGCCGTAGGCCACCAAGTCATCCTCGAAAACGCCGAACGCACGTCCGCGCCCGCCGAGAATGCCGGCGAAGAAGTCCCGGCTCTCCGGCTTGACGATCTCGGGACGAACCTCTCGCCCCATGGATCGCCGATGCAAGACCTCGATGGCGTCCAGATCGTCCGTGGTCAGTTCCCGCCAGCACAGGCCATCCCCCCCGGGGGCTTGTGTCGGATTCACCCGGTGATCACCTCGGCGTAGTCGAGCATGGAAATGGGCGGGTAGGCGCCCAGGGCCTTGGCCACCGGCATGTTGATGATGAGCGAGAAACGCTTGAGGGTTTCTATGGGGATATCGGCCGGCGCGGTGCCGTTGACCAGGATATCCACGGCCTTTTGCCCGGCGAGTTGACCGACGGAGTGGTAGCGGCTGACCAGGCCCACCAATGCGCCGCCGTCGCGAATGGCCAACTCGGCCGCGCCGAAGGTCGGCAGCCCCGCGGCCAGGGCCGCCGGGGTGACGATGTCGTACAACGTGCCGAGAAAGGTGTCCGGCAGCAGGTACATCCAGTCGGCACCGGCCTCGGCGATGGCTGCCACCTTGGCGCCCACGCCGATATCGGTCGGGCGTCCGCCGGCATCCAGCTCGAAGGTCTGTTCGATGAGTGCGGCACCGGAGGCGTTGCAGAACGCGCGCACCTCCTCGACGATGGCGACCGAGTTCTGTTCGCTGGGCGTGTACAGCACGCCGACCTTGGTGAACGGCTTGTAGGCGTGCATGGCCCGCATCTGCACGTCCGTCGGCACCACGTGGACGGCACCGGTGACGTTACGGCCGGATGATGCGAACTCCGGTGCGATACCCACTTGGACGGGGGCCGAGACCAGTGCGAAGACGACCGGAATATCCCTGACGAAGCGAGACGGGTCGGGGGCATCGTAGCGGCCGACCACCTCCAGGGTGATGGACGTGCCCCAGGTGTAGATCAGGTCGGGTTTGAGCGCTGGCAGCTCGGCAAGAACGCCGCGTACGGTGGCGATATCACGATTGGCGTCGCGGTGGATGATCTGCGCATCCAGGCCGGCGGCGGCGAGGTAGTCGCGAAACCCGCGCTCGACATCGGTCTCGCCGCGATAGGTGAGCATGAGGATGCGCGGGCGCTGCGAGCCTTCGGCTGCGAATACGCCGGCGGGTAGCACAGACCCTGCCCCCAGACCCAGCGCCGCACGCAGCAGATCCCGACGTTTCATGCATCGCCCCCAAAAATGCCGTGGCGGCCAGGTGGCCCGCACGGAAGTCCCTCGCATAGTGCCACCGGCGCAGGGCGTGCCGTCAACCATCGGTGGAATCGCGCAGGCGGCGGCAGCCGTGCTTGCGCTCGGTGGGAGGTGCTGACTAGAGTCTGTTCACTACGGGGGGCGCGTCCAGGGCTATACGCGGCCAGGCACTCATAAGACCTGCGGCTTTTTTCGCCGCGCATCGTTCGGGGCAGACACCATTGAACAAGGCCATTCTCCGGGAACTCGTCGGCGATCTTCGATCCGCCCAATGTGTTCCCGGTATCAGCATCGGGTTGGTGATCAGCCTGATGGCGATCATCATCCAGGTTTCCTTCGCCGCGATGATTTTCTCCGGTCCGCTGGCCGAACACTTCAACCGCGGTATCGGCCTGACCCTGGCCGGTGCGTTCGTGATGGCGCTGGTCACGGCGTTGTTGAGCAGTTTTCGCCCGAGCATCAATTTCCCGCAGGACGCGCCGGTGGCGATCTTCGCCGGCGCTGCCGGCGGTATCGCTGTGGCGCTGGCCGGAGTAGAGGGACAGGGCGTCTTTATGACGGTCGTTGCGGCGCTGATGGTCTCGACAATGCTCACCGCCGTGCTGTCCGTCCTGGCGGCATGGTTGCGCTTCGCCGAGTACCTGCGCTTCATGCCGTACCCGGTCGTCGCCGGCTTTCTGGCCGGCACCGGCTGGCTGTTGAGCAAGGGCAGCATCGAGGTGATGACCGGCCTGAGCCTGTCCTGGTCGCTGCTCGGACGGCTGATCGAGCCGGCCATGCTGGTGTTGTGGCTCCCCGGTGTGGCGTACGCGCTGCTGCTGTTCGTCATTCTCCGTCGCTTTTCGCACTTCTTGATCCTGCCCGGCTCCCTGGTGGTCATGCTGCTGGTGTATTACTCGGTCATGCCCATGCTTGGCATCGACCTGGATCACGCACGCCAGACAGGCATTCTGTTCGAGCCGTTCTCCACCGGCAGCCTGTGGCCGGTGTTCGGCCCGGCCGACCTTGCGGACGTCCACTGGGGTGCGGTTGCGCAGCAGTTACCGACGCTGATCGTGGTGCCGTTCATCGCTTTGCTCGGCTTGCTGTTGAACATGGGCGGTATCGAGTTGGCGGCCAAGCGTGACCTGGACATGAACCGCGAGCTGCTGGCCAACGGTGTCGGCAATGCGCTCTCGGCAGTGGCAGGTGCGCCGGCCGGCTACCATACGCTGAGCCTGTCCATGCTGGGCCTGAAGACCGGGGCCGATACGCGTCTGGTCGGTTTGACGGTGGCGCTGACCCTCGGTGCGGTCATGCTGTTCGGCGGGCAATTGCTGGCGTTCTTCCCCAAGGCCTTGCTGGGCGGGTTCCTGCTGTTGCTGGGGCTGTTCTTCATCTCCGACTGGATTCTCGATACGCGCACGCGCATGCCCAAAGCGGACTACGCCGTGGTGGTGGCTGTGCTGGCGGTGATTGCGGTATTCGGTTACCTGCACGGTGTGCTGCTGGGTCTGGTGGCGACCATCGTGTTGTTCGTGGTGCGCTTCAGCCAGGTGCCGGTGCTGCGCAACGTGGCCACCGGTGCGGTGGCGCGCAGCCAGAAGCAGCGTTCGCTGCCGCAGCAGCACTTGCTGACTGTGCACGGGCACGAGGTCGGGGTGTTCGAGCTGACCGGGTATCTGTTCTTCGGCTCGGTCAACAAACTGGGCTCGGCGGTCTTCGAGATGGTCGAGCAGCGCCCGCCGCGCTATGTGCTGGTGGATTTCGAGCGCGTCTCGGGTTTCGACATTTCGGCAGTGAACAACTTTGTGCGCTTGTTCCAGCGCTTGTCCACCCGTGGGGTGGGCTTCGTGCTCGCCGATGCGCCGCCGCGTTTTGCCGATCTGCTTCGTCAGGTCGGTGGCGACGCCGTGGAGTCGGGCGTGCAGTTCATGCCCGATCGCAATGCGGCGCTGGAGTGGTGCGAGGAGCGCATCCTGGTACAGGCGCACGCGGACTTGGCGGCTACCACGGCGGACGGGGCGCAGGCCCGGCACGCATTGTTCGATGATTTGTCGGACGAGATGCTCAAGCGTCTGGAGGCGCAGGAGTATGTCGAATCGCTGTCGCAGCGCATGGAGGGCATCGTGCAGTTGCGCCAGATTGCCAAGGGCACGACGCTGTTGGCTGCCGGTGCGCCGGCCGAGGGTTTGATCGTGGTGCGGGGCGGCGTTGTCGCGGAGTATGTCGAGCATGCCGATGGCCGGCGCAGCGCATTGCGCTCGCTGGGTTCGGGCTCGGTGTTCGCTGAAGCAGCCGCTTACGGCCCGTGGACCTCATCGCACACGTACGTGGCCGAATCCGAAGTCGAGGCCTGTGTACTGACCCCCGATGATCTCCGCCGCCTGGAAGCCGAGTCCCCGGACACTGCCCTGGAAGTCCACCGCCTGGTGGTCGGCGCCCTGGCTCAAGGCGGGCACTCATCGATGTAGCAGGCTTCAAGGTGCTGCCAAGCAAGGCATTGGGGCCTTCCGGCG
>CBFGWV010000014.1:0-44007 GCA_965652545.1 uncultured Candidatus Competibacteraceae bacterium
CTGCGGCCAGGTCATCCAGGCTGCCCACCCCGCCGGAGGCGATCACCGGCACCGGGACCGCCTCGCTGACCGCCCGTGTCAGCGCCAGGTCGAAGCCCTTGCGCGTACCGTCGCGATCCATACTGGTGAGCAGGATTTCGCCGGCGCCGTAATCCGCCATACGCCGCGCCCAGTCGACGGCATCCAGCCCGGTCGAACGCCGGCCACCGTGGGTAAAGACCTCCCAGCGCCCGTGGCCATCGGCATCGACGACGCGCTTGGCGTCGATGGCCACCACGATGCACTGGTTGCCGAAATGGTCGGCGGCCTCGCGCACCAGATCGGGCCGGTGGATGGCCGCGGTGTTGATGGACACCTTGTCGGCCCCGGCCTCCAGCATGCGCTGCACATCGGCCACGCTGCGAATCCCACCACCGACAGTGAGCGGGATGAACACCTCGCTGGCAACCTGCTCCACCACATGAACCAGCGTCGCGCGCTCGTCGCTCGAGGCGGTGATGTCCAGGAAGGTGATCTCGTCGGCGCCCTCGCCGTCGTAGCGGCGGGCGATCTCCACCGGGTCCCCGGCGTCGCGGATATCGACGAAATTCACGCCCTTGACGACACGTCCGGCATCGACGTCCAGGCAGGGGATGATGCGCTTGGCCAGGGCCATGTCAGTCGGCCCCAGCCTGGTCGACCCAGGCCTGTGCGGCGGCCAGATCCAGCGTGCCCTCGTACAAGGCACGGCCGATGATGGTGCCGGCCACCCCTTCGTCGCGCACCGCCCACAAGGCCTTGATGTCCTCGATATCGCGGATGCCGCCCGAGGCGATGACCGGCACGGTGACCGCCTGCGCCAGCGCGACCGTGGACTCCACATTGACCCCGCCCATCATGCCGTCGCGACCGATGTCGGTGTAGACGATCGCCGCGACGCCATCGCGCTCGAACATCTGCGCCATGTCGATCACATCGTGACGGGAGAGCTTGGACCAGCCATCGATGGCGACCTTGCCGTCGCGGGCATCCAGCCCGACGATGACATGACCGGGGTACTCGATGCACAGGTCGCTGACGAAGTGCGGCTCCTGCACCGCCTTGGTCCCGAGGATGACGTACTGCACGCCTGCGTCCAGATAGGCCTCGACCGTGTCCTCGTCGCGGATGCCACCGCCCACTTGGATGGGTAGATCTGGGAACGTGTCGGCGATCTGCCGGATCACCTGGGCGTTCACCGGACTGCCGGCGAATGCCCCATTGAGATCCACCAGATGCAAGCGCCTGGCGCCCGCCTCCACCCAACGTCCCGCCACTGCCACCGGGTCGTCGGAGAAGATCGTCGAATCCTCCATACGCCCCTGCTTGAGCCGCACGCATTTACCGTCTTTCAGGTCGATGGCCGGTATCAACAACATGCCCGAATCCTCGTCTCCCCAATCCTGTTTTTTGGCTGCGCAGCGCCGGACGCACTCATGGCGACCAGCGACAGAAGTTGGCCAGCAACGCAAGGCCGTTGCGGGCGCTCTTCTCCGGATGGAACTGCACGGCGAACACGTGACCCTCGGCAACGGCACACGCAAAGCGAATGCCGTAGTCGGTGGTCGCCGCCGTCAGTGCCGGATCGTCCGGCCGCAGATAGTAGCTGTGCACGAAATAGAAACGCTCGCCGGACTCGATACCGGCCCACAGCGGGTGGTCCGTCTCGATCCGGACCTGATTCCAACCCATATGCGGGATCTTCAGCGTCTCACCGGCCGCATCGCGCAGTGGCTCGGGAAAACGCGACACCCGCCCGGGCAGCACGCCCAGACCGTCGATACCGCCGTTCTCATCGCTGTGGGTCATCAGAGCCTGGGGCCCCAGGCACATGCCGAAAAACGGCTTCTCACGCGCGGCGCGGCGCAGGGGCTCGACCATCTCCTGGCGGTGCAGCTGCGCCATGGCATCGCGGATGGCGCTCTGGCCGGGCAGGACGATACGGTCGGCCCGGCCGATATCGGCCGGGTCACGGGTGACCCGCACCTGGGTACCCGGCGGGGCGACGTGCTCCAGGGCCTTGGCCACCGAGCGCAAGTTGCCCATACCGTAATCGATGATGGAAATCAGAGACATGGCGGATCCGGATCGACGTGAACGCGATAGTGCCAGGGTCGTTTTACAACACCCCTTTGGTGGACGGAGTCGACTGTCCGCGACGCGGGTCTACCGCCACGGCGGCCGACAAGGCACGACCAAAGGCTTTGAATATGGTCTCGGCCACATGGTGCGCATTGCGCCCGCGCAGGTTGTCGATGTGCACGGTCACCAGGGCGTGGTTCACGAAACCCTGGAAAAACTCGCGGAACAAATCCACGTCGAATTGCCCGATACGCGCCCGCGGATAGTCCACGTGATACTCCAGGCCCGGGCGGCCGGACAGATCGACCACAACCCGGCTCAGCGCCTCGTCCAGCGGTACATAGGCATGTCCGTAGCGAACGAGACCACGCTTGTCGCCAAGGGCTTCGCGCACGGCCTGGCCGAAGGTAATGCCGACGTCCTCCACCGTGTGGTGATCGTCGATATGCAGGTCGCCTTCGGCATGAACCGTCAGGTCGATCAGGCCGTGACGGGCGATCTGATCGAGCATGTGATCGAGGAAGGGGATTCCGCTGGCCAGCTCTGCCCGGCCGGTGCCATCCAGATCCACGGTAACCCGGATACGGGTTTCCAAGGTGTCGCGGGCCACCGATGCACTGCGGGAGGACATGATAATCGCTCAGGGGTTGGTCTGCGTTCGAACCGTTAGAATAGCGCGTCCCTTGTGGTGCGCAAACCGTTGACCGCAAACTCGACCACGCTCGCCTGATGCTTGCACCGTCCGGCGATCCGTTCAAACTGTGGCGTATGGACAGCGTGCCGCCCAAGCCGAGGCCTTTTTCATGTCAAGTGCCCCAACGACCAAAGTGGTGACCCTCGCCACCATCAAGGCCGCCTGCGGCAACTGCAGCCTGCAACAGCTGTGTCTGCCCATCGGCATCGACCCGGCCGACATCGACCGGCTGGATGCCATCATCAAGCGGCGCAGGCCGTTGGCGCGCGGCGCGCACGTCTTCCGCATGGGCGATGGCTTCGATGCGCTGTACGCCATCCGCTCAGGCTCGGTGAAAACGTACACGGTAGACGACGAGGGCATCGAACAGATCACCGGCTTCCACCTCACCGGTGAGTTGATCGGGCTCGATGCCATCGGCGGCGGTCGTCATCCCTGCGCCGCCAAGGCGCTGGAAACCACATCGGTGTGCGAAATTCCCTTCGACCGGCTGGAAGACCTGACCATCGACGTACCGGCCCTGGGCCGGCAATTGCTGCGAGTGCTCGGCAAAGAGCTGCGTCACGACGAGCAGTTGTTGATGATGCTGGGCAAAAAGTCGGCCGAAGAGCGACTCGCCGCATTGTTGGTGAGCTTGTCGGCCCGCTTCCGCGAACGCGGGTTCTCGGCGACCGAGTTCAACCTCAGCATGTCGCGCAACGACATCGGCAATTACCTGGGGCTGGCGGTGGAAACCGTCAGCCGTTTGTTCACCCGGCTTCAGCAGCAAGGGCTGATCGAGGTGGATAACAAGCGCATCCGGATTCGCGACAGCAAGGGCTTGCACGAGATGGCCGGCGCGACCACTCGCGACCGACCCCAGCAGCGGGCGTGACTACTGCCGTGCCCGCAGGCGATCAATCCCTCACATATTTTGCGGTTATTTGATCCGCATCAACGTTCCGTGCTGCACCGCAGCGCACGCTACACGCCATCGATTTCCCCACCCACACAGGTATGCGGATCATGGCACGTGCAACCCCGACCCTTCTTCTCTCGTCGCTCGCCCTGGCACTGGCTGCCGGCCCGGCTCAGGCCCTGGAGGCCGGCGACTGGTTGCTGCGCGGTGGCGTGCACTACGTCAGCCCCAAGTCCGACAACGGCTCGCTGGCCGATGGCGCGCTGGATGCCGATGTCGGCGGCAACGCCCGGCCCAGTGCGACGCTGACCTACATGGCCACCGCCAACCTGGGTATCGAACTGCTGGCCGCCGTGCCCTTCGAGCACGACATCAAGCTCAACGGCGCCAAGGCCGGCAGCACGCGCCACCTGCCCCCGACGCTGAGTCTGCAATACCACTTCGAGCCGATGGGCGTGTGGCGCCCCTATGTGGGTGCCGGTCTCAACTACACGGCCTTCTTCAGCGAAAAATCCACCGGTGCGCTGGAAGGCGCCTCGCTCAAGCTGGACGATTCCTGGGGTCTGGCCGCGCAGATCGGGTTGGACGTGGATGTCGACCCGGACTGGTTCGTGAACGCCGAAATCCGCTACCTGGACATCGACACCGATGTCAGCGTGGACGGCGTCGACGTGGGGACGGTGAACATCGACCCGTGGGCATTCGGGCTTTCGGTGGGCATGCGTTTCTAGGCGCCTAACGCCGCCAGAACGCCGGCGTCAGCAACACGAAAAGGGTGAAAATCTCAAGCCGCCCCAGGAGCATGGCGAAGATCATGATCCAGGTGGCGGTATCGGTCAGCCCGATCATGTTGCTGGCGACATTGCCCAGCCCCGGACCGAGAACGTTCAGGCAGGCGGCCACGGCCGAGAATGCCGACAGGATGTCCTGGCCGGTGCCGACCATCGCCAGGGTAAGCACCGCCGTGCTTACCGCGTACAAGGCGAAGAACCCCCAGACGGCGCTGATCACCTCCTCGTTCATGATTTTGTCGCCGACTTTGATCGGGATCACCGCACGCGGGTGAATCAACCGTCCGATCTCGCGACCGGCCTGCTTGACCAGCAGCAGTACCCGCACCACCTTCATGCCGCCGGATGTGGAACCGGCGCAGCCACCGATGAAGCTGACGTAGATCAGCAGCAGCGGAAGAAACGACGGCCAGTCGGCGAAATTGGCTGTCGTGAACCCCGTGGTCGTGACGATGGAGATCATCTGAAATGCCGCGAAGCGCAACGCGGTCAGGACATCGAGATACTCGCCCTTGAGCAGCAACAAGATGGTAATCAGAAGAATCAACCCGAGGCACATGAGCGCGAACGCCCGTGCCTCCGCATCGCGCATGTAGTGCAGCAGGCTGCGGCTGCGAAACGCCACGAAATGCAGGGCGAAGTTCACGCCGCCCAGAAACATGAAAAATACCGCCAGCCAATCCAACAGCGCACTGTCAAAGTAGCCGAAGCTCGCATCGTGGGTGGAGAACCCACCGGTTGCGATGGTGGCGAAGGCATGGCAAATGGCGTCGAAGACACTCATGCCGGCAAGCCAGAAGGCCAACGCGCAGGCCAAGGTGAGGCCAACGTAGACCATCCATAACGCCCGTGCGGTGTGCGCGATACGCGGCGTGAGCTTATCGTCCTTCATGGGGCCTGGGGTTTCAGCCCGATACAAGGCCATGCCACCGACACCCAACATGGGCATGATGGCAACCGCGAGCACGATGATGCCCATGCCACCCATGAAATGCAGTTGGGCGCGGTAGAACAACACCGACGGCGGTAGGCTGTCCAGGCCGGTGATCACCGTCGCGCCCGTGGTGGTGAACCCCGATACGGCCTCGAAGACCGAGTCGGTGAACGACAGCACGGGGCTGGGGCTGAGATAGAGCGGTATGCCCGAGAAGACGCCCAGGACTGTCCAGAACAAGGCCACGATGAGAAAGCCATGACGGGTGCGCAGCTCGAAACGCAGCCGCCGCACCGGCCAGAACAAGGCCACGCCGAGCCCCAGCATCATCAGCCAGGTGATCACAAAGTAGCTGACCTCGCCATCGGCGTAGATCAGCGAAACCATAACAGGTGGCCACATGCTGAAGCTGTAGCCCATCAGCAGCAGCCCAATGATTCGAACCACGATGCGCAGTTGCATCGACGACTCCGTTATCGGCGCCAGAATGCCGGAGTGAGCAGCACCAGCAGCGTAAACACTTCCAACCGCCCCGCCAGCATGGCGATGCAGAGCAGAATCTTGGCCACCGGATTGATCGAGGCGTAATTGGCGCCCACCTCACCCAGGCCCGGACCGAGGTTATTGATACACGCGGCCACAGCAGAGAACGCAGTGATCTGGTCGAGCCCCGTCGCCATCAGCGCCAGCATAAGGACGGCGAATACCGCCAGATACAGGGAAAAAAAGCCCCACACGGCGCTGATCACACGCTCCGACATGACTTTCTCGCCGATACGCACCGGTATGTGGGCGGCCGGATGCACCAGGCGCGTGATCTCACGCATGCCTTGCTTGTAGAGCAGAAGACAGCGGATCACCTTCATGCCGCCGGCGGTGGAGGCCGCGCAACCGCCAATGAAACTGGTGAACAGCAGCAGCACCGGCAGGAAGCCGGGCCAGATGAAGTACTCGGCGGTCGTGAACCCCGTGGTGGTGGCGATGGAAACGACCTGGAACACCCCATGCGCCAGCGACTCGTGATAACGCTCGAAGACGCCGGTGAACTCCAAGTAGAGGAAGGTGATGACGCAGACCGTGGCGAGGATGCCAAGATAGGTGCGAAACTCGGGGTCATGCAGGTAAACCATCGGCCGACGCCAGCGCAAAGCCATGAAATGCAGGGCGAAATTGGCCGCCGACAAGACCATGAACACCACCGCGATCATCATGATCAACGGGCTGTTGAAGTAGCCCATGCTCAAATCATGGGTGGAAAACCCGCCTATCGCTACGGTAGAGAAACTGTGCCCGACCGCATCGAACAGGCTCATCCCGGCCAGCCAATAGGCGGCGGCGCAGGCAACCGTCATCCCCACATAGATGGTCCACAGTGCCTTGGCCGTCTCGGTGATACGCGGTGTGAGCTTGGCGTCCTTGATCGGGCCGGGCGTCTCCGCACGGAACAGCTGCATACCGCCCACACCCAGCATGGGCAGGATGGCGACGGCCAGGACGATGATCCCCATGCCGCCCAGCCATTGGAGCTGCTGCCGGTAGTACAAAATGGCGTGCGGCAAGGTGTCCAGACCGACCAGCACGGTCGCACCGGTGGTGGTCAGACCGGACATGGACTCGAACAGCGAGTCCACGAAGCCGATCGGGGGATCGGGTGCCAGCCACAGGGGCAACGCGCCGAAAATACCCAGCACAGCCCAAAACAGCGTCACCACCAGAAACCCGTCGCGAATGCGCAATTCCTGGCGGTCTTCGCGGACGGGCCACCATATGCCAAGGCCCGTCCCGACGGTGATCAGAAAGGACAGCAGAAACTCGGTCACCGCCCCATCGCCGTACAGCAAGCCGACGGGTACCGGCGTCAGCATGGTGATGCTGAACACCATCAGCAGCAACCCGAGGATCCGCTGGACGATTCGTCGATACATCAGATAAACGTCACGCCAACCTGGAACAGACGC
Source organism: uncultured Candidatus Competibacteraceae bacterium (assembly GCA_965652545.1). GTDB lineage: Bacteria > Pseudomonadota > Gammaproteobacteria > Competibacterales > Competibacteraceae > CBFGWV01. Next base: position 7,376 of record CBFGWV010000014.1, read on the forward strand.
TCGACGTCATGAATTCGCCGTTTGTCGACGAGGAACAGGATGACGTGATCCTCGGGTTCGATCAGGGTGTCGTGATGGCACATGATGACATCGTCGCCACGTGCCAGTGCGGCGATGGAGGTACCCGGTGGGAGCTTGATCTCCTCCACCCGGTGTCCGGCCACCTTGGAGGTCCGGCCATCGCCATGGGCCACCGCCTCGATGGCCTCGGCGGCGCCGCGGCGCAGGCTATGTACCTTGACAACATCCCCACGGCGCACATGGGTGAGCAGACTGCCGATGGTCGCCTGTTGCGGTGAAATGGCGACATCGATGGTGCCGGAGGCTTCGACCAGGTCCACGTACGATGGGCGGTTGATCAGCGACATCACCTTGCGCGCGCCCAGCCGTTTGGCCAGCATCGCCGAGAGAATATTGGCCTCATCATCATTGGTGACGGCGCAGAACACGTCGGTGTGCTCGATGTTCTCTTCCAGCAGCAGGCTCTCGTCGGCCGCATCGCCGCCAAGCACGATTGTGCGCGAAAGCTTTTCTGAGATTCGCCGTGCAATGATGGGGTTGCGCTCGATGATCTTGACCTGGAAGCGCTCTTCCAGCGCTTTGGCCAGGCGGGTGCCGATGTTGCCGCCACCGGCGAGAATGATGCGTTTGACGGGCTTATCGAGTTTGCGCAACTCGCCCATGACCGCGCGGATATTCTTGCGCGCGGCGATGAAGAACACCTCGTCATCCGCCTGGATGACGGTATCCCCCTCGGGGATGATGGGCTTGCCATCGCGGAAAATGGCCGCCACCCGAGTGTGGATACCGGGCATGTGCTGTGGCAGGGTTTTGAGCGCATGCCCGACCAGCGCGCCGCCGTAGTAAGCCTTCACGCCGACCAAACGGACCTTGCCGTCGGCGAAATCCAGCACCTGCAAGGCACCGGGCTGTTCGATCACCCGCCGGATATAGTCGGTGACCAGTTGCTCCGGGCTGATGCGTACATCGATCCCAAGCCCTTCCGCGCCGAACAGTTCGGTGCGGCTGAGGTATTCGTGGCTGCGTACACGGGCGATCTTGGTCGGCGTGTTGAACAATGTGCGACAGATCTGGCAGGCCACCATGTTGACTTCGTCGCTGTTGGTCAGCGCGATCAACAGGTCGGCATCGGCGGCGCCGGCGCGGGTGAGCACATCGGGATAGGACGCATTGCCCTGCACCGTGCGGATGTCCAGTCGGTCCTGCAAATCCTGGAGGATGTCCGCATCGGTATCCACGACGGTGATGTCGTTCGCCTCGGAGGCCAAATTATTGGCCACCGACCGACCGACCTGACCGGCACCGAGAATCAGTATTTTCATGGGGCGGGTATCTCGCGACGAGGCGTGAGTCGTTAGTCGTCGAACGCTTTTTTCGGATCGATGCCGAGTGTGCGCAGCTTGCGATACAGGTTGGTGCGCTCCATGCCGACACGCTCAGCCAGCCGCGCCACGTTGCCGTCGCACTCTTTGAACTGCTGCAGCAGATAGGCGCGCTCGAACTTCTCGCGCGCCTCGCGCAACGGCAGGTCCAGGGGAATCGCGCCGACATCGCGCGCCCGCGCCGGGGGGGCGCTGCTGATCGTCGCCTCCACCTCGTCCTGGGTGATTTCCTCGCCGTTGCCGAGGATGAGCAGCCGCTGCACGAGGTTCTTGAGCTCGCGGATATTGCCCGGCCAGGGGTAGTTGCGCAGCCGGTTCTGGGCGGCCGTGGTGAAGTGGCGGTACGGCAGCCCCTCCTGATCCACGAAATGGGTGACGTAGTAGGTCAGCAGTTCGGGCACGTCCTCGACATGATCGCGCAGCGCCGGCAGCCGGATGGGAACCACGTTGAGCTGATAGAACAAGTCCTCGCGGAAGCGACCTTCGGCGACCTCCTGTTCCAGGTCGCGGTGAGTGGCGCCGACCACGCGCACATTGACGCTCACCGGCTCCTTGCCGCCGATACGCAGGAATGCCCCGCTCTCCAGAGCGGCAGCCAGCTTGCTCTGCGCGTCCAGGTCCATGTCGGCGAGCTCGTCCAGGAACAGCGTGCCGCCGCTGGCCTGCTCCAGGCGGCCATAAACGACGCGGTCGCCGGTTTCGGAGCCGAACAGCTCCAGGGCGGAGTTCTCGCGGGCGATCGAGCCGACATTGACGTCGACGAACGGTCCATTGCGACGGGTGCTGTTGCCATGCAGATAGCGGGCGTAGATCTCCTTGCCGGTGCCGGGCTCGCCATAGATGAGCACCGGGGTGTCATGCTGAGCCACCTTGAGCACCTGGGCGCGCAGCTTCTGCACCAGCTCGCTGCGTCCGATGGGCTCGGTGACCGGGCGCACCTGCCGCTTGAGGCCTTGGTTCTCGCGCACCAGCTTGTCCGCCTGCAGGGCGCGCTCCACCACCAGCAGCAGCTTGGCCATCGACAACGGCTTCTCGATGAAATCGTAGGCGCCCAGCCGGGTGGCTTCGACAGCGGTTTCCACCGTACCGTGGCCGGACATCATGACCACCGGACAGGGCAGGAGATCGCCCTCGCTCCACTCCTTGAGCAAAGTGATGCCATCGATATCGGGCATCCAGATATCCAGCAGGATCAGGTCCGGGCGGCGTGCCCGACGGGCCTCCTTGGCGGTGGCTCCGTTGGCGGCGACACTGACCTCGAAGCCCTCGTCCTCGAGGATCTCCTTGACCAGATCACGAATATCCGGTTCGTCGTCAACCACCAGGATATGTCCGGCACTCATCCGGTTACCTCATTCGCTGTGGCCGTCGGGGGGGCATGGGAGGCGGCGTGGGTTGGGGGTTTCAAGGGGATGCGAATCGCAATGCACGCCCCCCCGCCGGGAGGCGACTGCAGCTCGATCATGCCGCCGTGTTCCTCCACGATTTTCTTAACGATCGCTAATCCTAGCCCCGTCCCCTTGGGTTTGGTAGTCACATAGGGCTCGAACAGGTTGGCACGCAGGGCATCCGGGAAACCCGGACCATCATCGGTGAAGCGCAGTTCCACATGGTCGCCCACCATACCCTGTTCGCGCCGGGTACTGATGCACAACCGTCCGCCGCCGTGCTCCTCGAGCGCCTCCAGCGCATTCTTGACCAGATTGTGCACCAATTGACGGATCCGCCCGGGATCGGCCTCGACGGTCGGCACGTCCGGATCGAGGTCCATATCGATCTCGATACCCGCCGGATACTCGCCATAGAGGTACATCACATCGAGGATAAAGGCGTTCAGGTCGACAGGTTCGAGCTCCAGCGGCCGCGGCCGGGCATACTGATTGAAGACGTCCACCATCTCCTTCATCGCCTGGACCTGATGAATGATAGTGTTGGTGCCGCGATCCAGAACCCGGCCTTCGTCCGCGTCCATGTGTTTCAAGTATTTGTGGCGGATGCGCTCGGCCGACAGCTGGATCGGCGTGAGCGGGTTTTTGATCTCATGAGCCAAGCGCCGTGCCACCTCGGCCCAGGCCGCGTCGCGTTCAGCCTGCACCAAGGCGGTGATGTCATCAAACACCACCACCTGCCCCACCGGCTGGCCCTCGGCGTCGCTCATCGCACTGCCGCGACACATGAGCACCTGACGGCCGCTGCCGCCGAATTGGGTGATCTCCTGCCGCCAATCGCCGGCGGCCTCTTCCAAGTGAGGCTTGAGCTCGCTCACCAGCGCGCCGAGCAGGCCCTCGGCCGGACGCTCGGGGTCGAGCAGGCGATGCCCGAGCCACGGCGCAAGGTCGTTGCCGAGAATCTGACAGGCCGCGTCGTTATAAGTCCGTAGTGTCCCATCGCGGTTGAGCGTCAATACGCCGGACGACAAGCGGGCGAGAACGGCCTCCAGATAGGCCCGCTGACGCTCCAGCTGTCCCTGACTGTGCTCGGCGGCATCACGGGCCTGAGCCAGTTTTCGCGTCATCTGGTTGAACGACTGCACCAGAAATCCCAATTCGTCGTTCCCGGTGGACGGGGGCAACTGCTTGTCGTACTGGCCCAGGGCGACGGCCCGCGTGCCTTCGGCCAGATCTCTGATGGGTTCCACCAGACGTCGCGCGGCGGCGAGAGCGGCCAGCACCGCGGTAAGCACGGCAAAAGCCAGGATCAGCGACAAGGCGACAGTGAAGCTGGTCTTCAATGGATCGCGCAGGAAGACCAATTGGCGGTAGCGGTCGAACGTCGCCTGAGTCGAGTCGGCCAGACGGCCGAAGCGGTCCGGTACCGGATACAAGGCCTGGAGGATCAGTGGGTCTTCCATGGGCGAGCGCCGCGGCAGGTTGACCACAGCCCGTACCTGAAACTGACGATCATTGGAGGGATCGAGGCTGACATACTCATTGCCCTGGCGGACGTACATCAGCACCGGCTCCGGCGGCAGGTCGGGAACGATGGACAAAGCCTCGCTGCTGGCGGTGCCAATGATTCGTCCGCTGCTGGTGATCAAGACCAACTCGCTGGCATTGGTCTGGTCGCGAAAATCTTCCAGCGCCAGCGGCGCCAGTGCCTCGTTGATCTCTGCCATGGCATCGGCAATGCGCAAGGTCAGCTTGAGCGACTCGCGCATGCGCAAGTCCATGGAGGAGCGGCTCAACTCTAGCGCATCATCCAGACCGGCCTGCACGTCGACGTCGAACCAACTGTCGATCGCACGGTGCAGAAACTGCAGTGAAACGCCGAACACGGCGCTGACCGGCACCGCCGCGATGACCACGAACAACACCAGCAAGCGGAAGCTCAGGCGCGCGCCAGGCTCGCCGCGACGCACCCGTCCAAGCAGGCGCAAGAGGCTGGTGACGATGACGGCCATCATCACTGCCAAACCCAAGCCGCCGGCGATCAGCAACAACGCATAATAGCGACCGAACAACACAGAGTTGGACGCCGCAACGCCCAGCACCACGACCAGCACGGCGACCACCAGGGCCAATCCGGCTATCGGCGACCATCGCGCCAAACGACCGCGATTCAGCCCAGCGCCCATCGATACCACTCGCTGGACAGACGCCAGTCGGACGAGAGATAGGCGCGCGGCTGGAGAGGTGCGGGCAAGGCGTCGATGTCCAGGCGGGCACGGACGCGCCCGTAGTGTTCCGCGTCGGCGGCCAGCAGGCTGCGGTCGATCAGCGGCCAGCCGCGAATACGGCCGATGGCGTCCAGGGCGAGGCCGATGGTCGGAAAGCTCTTCACCTGACCGGTGTTCAAATGATTGACCAGATACTGGCCCGCCAGCGTGTGGTACTCGATGCGGTAACGCTGCTCGACCGCGCCGACGACCCGGTCCCACAGCCAACTGCGGCGGGCCAGGACCTCAGCCTCGAACACCAGCGTTACCGCCACGCCATTACGCATGGCCTCGATCGCCGGCGCACTGAGTTCCAGGCGCAGGTCGGCGTTGAGCTCGTACACATCGCCGACGATTTGCACATCGGCACTCTCGACCAGGAAGCCGCGCCCCCAGGCGGCCTGTGCGATCAGCATGACGGTCAGCAGCACCAGCAGGCTGCCAAAAGTCAGCACTTTCACGTCGGCCCCCGCTTGACCAGGACGGCATAGAAAAACCCGTCCTGATCGCCCTCGCCCGGCAGGATCTGGTGCCCCGCACCGCAGACCCGACCAGGTCCCTGCGCCAACGTGCCGGCATCCGGGTGGGCCTCGATGAAGGCCTGGACCACCGCTTCGTTCTCCTCACGGAAGACAGAGCAGGTGATGTAGAGCAACCGCCCGCCGGGCACCAGCAGCGGCCACAGCGATGTGAGGAGGCGACGCTGGTTCTCGGCCAGTTGGGGAATGTCCTCGGCGCGGCGCAACAATTTGATGTCTGGATGGCGGCGAATGACGCCGCTACCCGAACACGGCGCATCCAGGAGGATCCGCTCGAACGGGCGTCCGTCCCACCAGGCGCCGACATCCGCGGCATCTGCCGCCAGAACGGTGGCCTCTCGCCGCAGGCGAACGAGGGTATCGCGCACCCGTCCCAGACGCCGCTCATCGACATCCATGGCAACCATTTCGGCCAGACCGGCGGTGTGTTCGAGCACATGCCCGGTCTTGCCGCCGGGCGCAGCACAGGCATCGAGAACCCGCATGCCGCTTTCGGCGGCCAGCAGCGCTGGCGCCCACTGTGCACCGGCGTCCTGCACGGAAACCTCGCCCTCGGCGAAACCGGGCAATTGCTCGACCGGCACCGGCGCCTCCAGGGCCAGCGCGCTGTCGGGCCAGGCGACGTCGACCCGGCTGGCCAGCCCCGCGGCGGCCAGTTGCGCTCGATAAGCCTCGCGATCGCCGGCCACACGCAACACCATCGGCCCTTGCGTGTTACCGGCCGTGACGATCGCTGTCCAGTCATCCGGCCAATCCTGACGCAGTTTGTCCAGCATCCACTGCGGATGGGCGTTGCCCAACGGCCCGTCGCCGCACAGCTCGCCACGCCAGCGTGCCGGTTCGCGCGCCACGCGACGCAGGATCGCGTTGACCAACCCGGCCGCCCAGTCGAAACCGCGCTCGCGTACCGCGGCCACACATTCGCTTACGACCGCATGCGCCGGCATATCGACCAGGAGCAACTGCGTCAGGCCCAGGATCAGCGTCAAGCGCACGGTCTGCGCACCGCGTTTGAGTGGGTGGGCGAGCAGGCGGGGCAGCAGTGCGTCCATTTGCGGATAGCCGCGCACCGCCGCATAGGCCAAGGCCTGGACCAGTCCCTTGTCCTTCGGTTGCGCCTGTGGCAACACGGCAGCCAATGCCGTATCCAGCGAGCGGCCTTGAACGACCACCATATCCAGCGCATCCAGCGCCAGCAGGCGCGCTCTTGGAGGGGTTCGCCCTGCAGAGACCGGCTTCACTGCAGTGCCCAGCGACGGCCGGTCCACTGTCGGGCGTTGACCACGTCAGCGGCGCTCTGCACGGTGCGGCCAGGCGGTTGCAGCCTCAGCAGCCGCAGAACGCGACCATCGCCGCACACGGTATCGATACCGTCCGGCCCTTGGGCGATGACGGTACCCGGCGCCGCAGCCACGGTGCCAGGCAGCAGACACGCCTGCCAGATGCGCCACACCTCATCGCCCATACACGCATGCGCCACCGGAAAGGGATTGAACGCGCGAACCAGGCGATCCAGCTCCGCGGCCGGGCGACGCCAGTCCAGGCGCGCCTCCGACTTGCTGAGTTTGGCCGCGTAGGTGATTCCCTGATCCGCTTGAGGCTGCGCGACGGCGGTGCCATCGAGGATGGCCGGCAAGACCTCGGTCAATGTGCTTGCACCGAGCATGGCCAAGGTATCGTGCAGCTCAGCGGCGGTGGTGCGATCGCCGATGGGACAGGCTGCGCGGGCATACACCGCGCCAGTATCCAGCCCTTCGTCCATTGCCATGATGCACACGCCCGTCTGCGCATCGCCAGCGGCGATGGCACGCTGGATGGGCGCCGCGCCGCGCCAGCGCGGAAGCAGCGAGGCATGGACATTGACGCAGCCGCGGCGAGGCGTGGCCAACACGGCGGGCGGGAGTAACTGCCCGTAGGCCACCACGATCATCAGGTCCGGCTCCAGGGCGCGCAGCGCAGCCTGCGCATCGGCAAGACGTAGGGATTCCGGCTGCATCACCGACAACGAATAGTCGAGCGCGCAGGCTTTCACCGGGCTGGGTGTCAACTTACGACCACGGCCGGCCGGTCGGTCGGGCTGGGTGTAGACGGCGATCGGCGTAAATCCGGCGGCACACAGAGCCCGCAGGGAGGGGACGGCGAAATGCGGCGTCCCGGCAAACACGATGCGGGGTTTTGAGGTCATTCGGAGGACTGCTGCGGTTGGGGGGCGAGCGACCGAACCCGTGTACTAGGAGCCTGTCGAAGTTGAGCGTCCGTATCCGACTTTCCGCAGTAGGACAGCCTCAAGCCCGGCAGGCTCCTAGCGAGCACGGGCTTCGTCGCGGCCCAGCTTTTCGAGCTTCTTGCGGATCCGTTCGCGCTTGAGGCTGGAGAGATAATCGACGAACAGCTTGCCATCGAGGTGGTCGATCTCGTGCTGGATGCAGACCGCGAGCAAACCGTCGGTTTCCAGCTCGAACGGTTCGCCGTGGCGATCCAGCGCGGCAACCTTGACCCAGTCGGCACGGCGCACCGTCTCGAAGAAGCCGGGTACCGAGAGACAGCCCTCGTCCATCTCCTCCTCGCCGCCAGCGGACAGGATGGTGGGGTTGATCAGTACCCGTGGCTGGTCTTTCTCTTCCGAGACGTCGATGACCACCACGCGCTTCTGGACCCCGACCTGGGTGGCCGCAAGCCCGATGCCGGGCGCCTCGTACATGGTCTCCAACATATCGTCGATCAGCGCACGTATGCTGTCATCCACGGCATCGACAGGAACGGCTTTCAAGCGCAGCCGCGGATCGGGGAAATGTAGGATGTCAAGCAGTGCCATAGGCGTATTTAAACCGGATTCCATCCGCATCGTTGCAGATGTGTGGAAAAATGGCCTAAATGATACAGGAACCCTGCGGTCAGCCGCTATACTTCGGGCCGTGGGCCGGGGGCCCGTGCATTCAAACCGCCTGCCAGAGATAGGGAAATGACAATAACCATGCGTGTACCGTCCATTCCGCGTACGCTCCTGGCCGTGGCCACTTTCACGCTGGTGGCCGGGTGTGCACAGGCGCCGGCCGATGCCGAGGCCACGGCCAAACCCGCCGCACCACCGATGCTCAGCCCGACGGCCGGGCCGATACAATTAAAGAAAGACCACCCACAGCGCTATGTGGTTCAGCCTGGCGACACCTTGTGGGATATCTCCGCCCGCTTCCTGCACGACCCCTGGCGGTGGCGGGAGATCTGGCGCGCCAACCCGCAGGTACAGAACCCTCATCTGATCTACCCCGGCGACACGCTGGAGGTATTCTACGAGAAGGGCGAGCCGCGGATTCAGATCGCCACCTTGCGCCCGGGCGAGCGGCCGCTGGTGAAGCTCTCGCCACAAGTGCGAGTGGAGAACGCGCGCGATGTGATCCCCACGGTGCCGCGCGAGGCCATCGGACCCTTCCTAAAACGCGGCATGGTGGTGAACGAGGCGCAATGGAAAGCCGCGCCGTACCTGCTCGGCGGCCTGGATGGGAAGATCGTCTTCGCCACCGGTGATCGCATCTACGCCCGCGGGGCACTGTTCGACGACCCGATCTACCAGATCTTCCGCCCCGGCGAGGTCTACGAAGACCCGGACACCGAGGAGAACCTCGGCACCTTGCTGGAGTTCGTCGGCGAGGCACGGCTGGAGAACGACGACGACCCAGCCACCTTTACGCTGATATCGACCCAGATCGACGCGCAGGCCGCCGACCGGCTGTTCCCGATCGAAGACGAGGGCGAGCCGGTCTACCAGTTCGAGCTCAAACCGGCACCGGTGCCGACCGAGGCGGTGATCATCGACTCGCTCAGCAGCGAATTCCTCATCGGTCGCTACCAGACCGTGGTGCTGGATGCCGGCTTCGTGCAGGGCCTGGAGCCGGGTCATGTGCTCAAGGTGCTCAACCAGGGCGACTATGCGGTGGATCCGCTCACCAACGAGAAGATTCGCCTGCCCAACGAGCGGGCGGGGCTGGTGATGATCTACAAGGTGTTCAACCATGTCGCCTTCGGCTTGGTGATGGAAGCCAATCGCCCGATCCGCATTGGTGACCAATTGGTCGATCCGGAGTCTTGATTCCCGAGGACGTACAGGCCTGGCTTGCGCTGATACGCGCACCAGGCCTCGGCGGCGTTCGCCTGCGTACGCTCATAGAGCATTGCGGGTCGGCCGCGGCCGTCATGGCCGAACCGCGCGGTACCTGGACGGACCTCGGCCTGCCCGCGGCGACGGTCCGCGCCCTGAAAGAGCCCGACGACGCAGCGATCGCCGGCGATCTGGACTGGCTCAAAGGCCAGGACCGGCATCTGCTGACGTGCCTCGACCCTGACTTCCCACCGCGCCTCAATGACGTACCGGGTGGGCCGGCGGCCTTGTTCATCGTCGGCGACCCCGCTTGCCTACGCTCGCCGCAGATCGCGATCGTCGGCAGCCGCAACCCGAGCGCCGACGGCAAGGCCATGGCGGGGGATTTCGCCGCGCATCTGGCTGCGGCCGGGCTGACGGTCACCAGCGGTCTGGCGCTGGGCGTCGACGGCTGCGCGCACCGCGGCGCGCTAAAAGCCGGCGGGCGCAGCATTGCCGTCATGGGTACCGGGCCCGATCGGGTCTATCCTGCCGCCCACAAGGCCCTGGCCCATGAGCTGGCCGATCACGGGGCCGTGGTGACCGAGTTTCCGCCCGGGGTCGGTCCACGGGCCGAGCACTTTCCGCGGCGCAACCGCATCATCAGCGCCTTGTCCCTGGGTGTGCTGGTGGTCGAGGCCGCGCGACAGAGCGGTTCACTGATCACCGCGCGGCTGGCTGTCGAACAAGGCCGGGATGTCTTCGCCATCCCCGGTTCCATCCACAACCCCATGGCCCGTGGCTGCCATGCGCTGATTCGCGACGGTGCGCGCCTGGTGGAGTCGGCCGATGACATCCTGTCCGAACTTCACTGGGCCGCACACCCGGTCGAACGGCCGTCCACAGAGCGTGATCATACCTCGCCCCCAGCGCTGGAAATCGAGTATACGACCCTGCTCGAAGCCCTGGGCTACGCCCCGGTCAGCGTGGATTCTCTTGTGCAGCGCACCGGATTGACGGCCGATGTGGTTTCCTCCATGCTCCTGATACTCGAGCTTCGCGGTCTTGTGGCCGCTGGTGCGGGTGGTCGATACAGTCGGTCACCCCTCAAGGATTCCTGAATGAAAGAAAACGTTTTGGACGTGTTGATGTACCTGTTCCAGCACTACATCAGCGACGAATCCGAAACTCAATCCGATCGTGATTCGGTCGAATCCGAACTCGTCGATGCCGGTTTCCCCACGCATGAAATCCGCCAGGCGCTGGACTGGCTGGACGGCTTGGCGCTGCGACGCGAAGCCCCGGTAAAAGTAGCCAGCGCCGAACGCGCCTTCCGTATCTTCATCGCCGACGAGCTGGCGCGTATGGATGCGGAGTGTCGCGGTTTTCTCCAGTTCCTCGAAACCGCCGGTGTTCTGAACACGGAGACGCGAGAGCTGGTCATCGATCGCGTCATGGCCCTTGAAACCGATGAGATCGACCTCGATCAATTGAAATGGATCATTCTAATGGTGCTGTTCAATCAGCCGGGCCAGGAAGAGGCCTATGCGTGGATGGAAGACTTGCTGTTCGAGGATGCAGCGGGCTATCTCCATTAATGCCCGGTCACATCCGCCGGCTCTGGTCGTCGTCTGATCCGCACCTCGATCCCATCACGCGGATGCCTTTGCGAGTCCGCCGCCTGTGCAGTTACAGGCCTCTCGATAAGGCATCCAAGGCTCACATACTTACGGTGAGAATGCGTTTACGTCCATGAGTAAGAACCTCGTCATCGTCGAATCGCCCGCCAAGGCCAAGACGATCAAGAAATATTTGGGCAAGGATTTCGACGTATTGGCCTCCTATGGCCATGTACGCGATCTGGTGCCCAAAGAGGGCGCCGTGGACACCGACCACGGTTTCGCGATGAAGTACCAGGTCATCGACAAGAACGAGAAGCATGTCGAGGCCATCGCCAAGGCGGTGGGCAAGGCTGAGGCCTTGTTCCTGGCCACTGACCCTGACCGCGAAGGCGAGGCGATCTCCTGGCACTTGTACGACCTGCTCAAGGATCGTCAGCTGCTGGATGGCAAACCGGTGCATCGTGTCGTGTTTCACGAGATCACCCAGCGCGCCATCCAGGAAGCCGTCGATCACCCGCGCGTCTTGTCAATGGACCTGGTGAACGCTCAGCAGGCGCGTCGGGCCCTCGATTACCTGGTGGGCTTCAACCTCTCGCCGCTGCTGTGGAAGAAAATACGCAGAGGGCTGTCGGCCGGCCGCGTGCAGTCACCCGCACTGCGGATGATCTGCGAGCGCGAGGATGAGATCGAGCGCTTCCAGCCGCAGGAATACTGGACCCTAGAGGCAGAGAGCCGCAAGGACAACCAGGCCTTCAAGGCCAAGTTGTCGCGCTTCGGCGACGACAAGATCGAACAATTCAGCATCACCAACGGCGAGGACGCCGCACGCATCAAAACCGCCGTGCGCGAGGCCGCCAACGGCACGCTCACCGTCCAGTCGGTCGAGAAGAAACAGCGCAAGCGCAACCCCGCGGCCCCCTTCACCACCTCCACACTGCAGCAGGAGGCCTCGCGCAAGCTCGGCTTCTCCGCCAATCGCACTATGCGTACGGCGCAGCAGCTGTATGAAGGCGTGGATTTCGGCCAGGGCTCCGTCGGCCTGATCACCTATATGCGTACCGACTCAGTCAACCTGGCCGGCGAGGCGCTCGATGATATCCGTGCCCTGATCGCCCAGCGTTTCGGCCAGGACAAGTTGCCGGCCAGCGCAAGGCAGTTCAAGACCAAGGCCAAGAACGCCCAGGAGGCGCACGAGGCCATACGTCCGACCTCCGCGGCGATCACGCCCGAGACGGTCAAGGGAAAACTGTCTTCAGATCAGTACCGCCTCTATGAACTGATCTGGAAGCGCACGATCGCCTGCCAAATGACGCATGCCACCCTCAACACGGTCGCCATCGACCTGGGCGCCGGCTCGGTCGCGGTGTTCCGGGCGACCGGCTCCACCATTGCAGACCCCGGCTTCATGGCCGTCTACCGGGAAGACCTGGACGACGCCAAGGACGGTGACGACGACGACCGTCTCCTGCCGCCGCTGAGCGAGGGCGAGGTCGTGCCGCTGGAGCAGTTGCTCAGCGAGCAGCACTTCACCGAGCCGCCACCGCGCTATACGGAAGCCAGTCTGGTCAAGACACTGGAAGAGTTCGGCATCGGTCGGCCGTCGACGTATGCCAGCATCATTTCCACCTTGCTGGCACGCGAGTACGCCGTGCTGGAGAAGCGACGCTTCCAACCGACAGACGTAGGTCGCATCGTCAACAAGTTCCTGACCCAGCACTTCACCCAGTATGTGGACTACGAGTTCACTGCCCGCTTGGAGGACGAGTTGGATGCGGTCTCCCGCGGCGAGAAGGAGTGGGTACCCTTGATGGATGGGTTCTGGAACCCGTTCAAACAGCTGGTCGACGAAAAGGAAACCTCCGTCACCCGCTCGGAGGTCACCAGCGAATCGCTGGATGAGACGTGCCCCAAGTGCAGCAAGCCGCTGGTGATCCGCCTGGGCAAACGTGGCCGCTTCGTCGGTTGCACCGGTTATCCAGAGTGCGACTACACCCGCAACATGGATGGCGAGGCCGAGCCGGAAGCGGCCGAGCCCGAGGTGGTGGAGGGCCGCACTTGCCCCAAGTGCGACTCGACGCTGCTGATCCGAATGGGCAAGTACGGCAAGTTCATCGGGTGCAGTGCCTATCCCAAGTGCAAACATATCGAACCTTTGGAGAAACCCAAGGACACCGGCGTCGCCTGTCCCGAGTGCAAAAAGGGCCATCTGAGCGAGCGCAAGAGCCGCTACGGCAAGATCTTCTACTCCTGCAATCGCTACCCGGACTGCAAGTACGCAGTGTGGAATCCGCCGTTGGAGGAGCCCTGCCCCAAGTGCGGTTGGCCGATTCTGACGATCAAGACCACCAAGCGCCGAGGCACCGAGAAAGTGTGTCCGCAGAAGACCTGTGGGCACACCGAGCCGATGGACGTGGACGCCACAGCCGATGCCGGCGAATGATCCGCAGTTGCCATGGCCGCGAATCCGGCAGGTACTCCATAGCGGCGGTGTGATCGCCTATCCGACCGAGGCCGTGTTCGGCCTCGGTTGCGATCCAGACGATCCGACGGCGGTCGCCCGGCTGCTGTCGATCAAACGTCGCGACTGGCGCAAAGGGCTAATCCTCATCGCCGCGACTCGCGATCAACTCGCCCCGTATCTGGCCTGCTTAGCGGCAGAGGACGAGGCGCAGCTGGCGCAAACTTGGCCGGGTCCGCAGACGTGGCTGGTGCCGGCGGCACCGTGCACGCCGGACTGGCTGACCGGCGACCGTCCTACCCTGGCCGTGAGGGTCACTGCACACCCCATCGCCGCCGCCCTGTGCCGCCGCTTTGGAAAGCCCCTGGTATCCACCAGCGCAAACCGCGGCGGACAACCGCCGCTACGATCCGCGCTTGATGTACGCTTGCGCCCTATCGGTCGCGAGGTGGATCTGATCGTGCCCGGCCGGGTCGGCGACGCCCCCAATCCCACACCCATACGTGACCTCGCCACCGGGGCGGTGATCAGGGCCGGCTGAGATGAGCATGAACATCCCCGATACGGACGCCATTCGTCACTACCTGCTGGCGCTGCAGGACCGGATCGCCGACGGCCTTGCTGCCGAGGATGGCGGCCAGGGTTTTCACGAGGACGCCTGGACGCGGGATGGCCGCCAGGGGTTGTCCGGCGACGGACGGACCCGGGTGTTGGCCGACGGACAGGTCTTCGAGCAGGCGGGCATCAATTTCTCGCATGTGCAGGGTGCAAGCCTGCCGCCGTCGGCCTCGGCCAGCCGACCGGCGCTCGCCGGGGCGGCGTTCGAAGCCCTGGGCGTGTCCCTGGTCATCCACCCGCGCAACCCGTTCGTGCCGACTTCGCACGCCAATGTGCGGTTCTTCCAGGCCACACCGGCCAAGGGCGAGCCGGTGTGGTGGTTCGGCGGTGGTTTCGACCTGACACCGTACTACCCGAACGACGACGATTGCCTGCACTGGCACCGCACCGCGAAAGCGGCCTGCGCACCCTTCGGCGACGACGTCTATCCGCGCTACAAGTCTTGGTGCGACAGGTATTTCTACCTCAAGCATCGCGACGAAACCCGCGGTATCGGCGGGTTGTTCTTTGACGACTTGTGTTCGGGCGACTTCGATCGGGACTTCGCATTCATGTGCAGCGTGGGCGATCACTACCTGCCGGCCTACCGGCCTATCGTCCAGGCGCGCAAGCACACCGCCTACGGCGAGCGCGAGCGCGACTTCCAACTGTACCGGCGCGGGCGCTACGTCGAGTTCAATCTGGTCTACGATCGCGGCACGGTGTTCGGTCTTCAATCGGGGGGGCGCACCGAATCGATCCTCATGTCGCTGCCGCCGCTGGTGAAGTGGCGCTACGACTGGCAACCCGAACCGGGCTCCCCCGAGGCACGGCTCTACAGCGATTTCCTGCGGCCACGCGACTGGCTCAGTGAGGGCGCTATACCCGCCGATGACCGGCCACCGCCTCAGTGAGCAACCACTGTCGGAACAGGCAGAAATCCTCACGCGCCAGCCGGTCGGCCGGATACACCAGGTAGTAGGCCCCCGCGCTGGCCAATCGTGGGCCAAACGGCATGACCAGCCGGCCGGCCGTCAGATCGTCCTGGATGAATTCGAACGCCCCGACCGTGACGCCATGGCCGACCGCCGCCGCAGCCATCGCCGTCTCCATAGTGTCGAAATCCTCACCCCTGTCGGGGTTCACGCCCTCTACCTCGAATCGTTCCAGCCACGTGCGCCAATCGATATGGTCCAAGGTGGGGTGCAGCAAGACGTGCCGGCGCAGGTCCGACGGCTCCTTCAGCGGCGGTCCCTCGGTCAGCAGTGCAGGTGAACACACCGGCACCATGTGCTCCACCAGCAGCCGATCCGATGACAGCCCCGCCCAGCGCCCACGCCCGAAATCGATGCCCGCATCGTAATCCTCACGCGCGAAGTCCATCTCCAAACGCCAGACCGTCGTCACGCTGACGGGCACCTCAGGGTGCTCGCGCTGAAAACGCGCCAAGCGTGGTATCAACCACCGAACCCCGAATGTCGGCGGCACTTTCAGCGTCAACCCGGGCTCGCGGGCGCGCAGGCGGCTTGCCGCACGGCCGATGGTCTCGAACCCCTCTTGGACCGCAGGCAGAAACGACGTTCCGGCGGCCGTGAGTACCAAGCCGCGGGCGTGGCGTTGGAACAGCTTCACCCCAAGCTGCCCCTCCAACACATTGACCTGCCGGCTCACCGCCCCCTGCGTTATGTGCAGATCCACCGCCGCTGCCGTGAAGCTACCCAGGCGCGCGGCCGCCTCAAAGGCCCGCAGCGCACTCAACGACGGCAATCGATAACGTGGAGACATGTCTATTGGTAATGGCTCGGTGGATTATTAATCGATTGTTCCACGTTGCATAACGTCAGGAAAATACCCGCATGCCAGCCAGTCCGCCGGCGCCGGGACAGGAAGCACCGTCATGATCATAACGCTGGATCTTCGCGTGCTGGCTTTCGGTGGCCGCCTGGTGGGTCGTATCCGCCGTCATCTGACTATCTGGCATAGCCGCCGCCAGCTACGCCAAGCGCTTGGACGCATGGATGCCCACCTGCTCAAGGATCTTGGCTGGCACCCCGAAGACGCTGCGCACGAGTGTGCCAAACCGTTCTGGCGGGTCTAGCGGTCCGTTGGACATGATTGGCGAATCAGGGGTGCGCGGGTCCGCACCGTCCCCGCATCGAACACCCGTGGGAGCGCACCCGAAGTGCGCGATCCGCCTGGGCTCTGCGCCAACTCTCGGAAATGGCGCCATCATCGGGCAATCGCCCTGAGGGCAGGGCTCCTACAGGTGCCGGAGCTCAGAGGTATAGGGTTTCAGTGCTCTGCACCATCGTCCCGACGCAGTCGCGCCCGGATGGTCCGCAATGCCAGCCCCAGATCCTCCCCCAGGGCCAGAGCGCCTGCGCGGGCGATCTCTTCCGGATGACACTGCGTGACCTTTCCGCCCACGAACACCGGCACCGTCACGGCCCTCGCCAGAGCGGCGAGATCGACGCGAATGACACTCGGGGCGATCGTCAATGAACCGGCCACGACGATCGCATCGGCACCGGTACGGCGCACCACGGCCGGCAGTTCCCCCAATGGCGTATCCGCGCCCAACAGAACCACCCGGCAGTTGCGGTCCATCGCCGCCAACGCGAACAGCAGTAGGCCGATCTCATGATGCTCCCCCGGCAGGCACGCACACAGCAAGCGCGGCCCATCGGCCTGGCGGCGCAGGTGATGCAGACGCGCGCCGAGCTTGTTGCGCATGTAGCAGGCGAAGAAATGCTCCTCTGCCACACTGCCCTCGCGCTGCGCCCAGCGCTGACCCAACTCATCCAGCAACGGCACGACCAGCCGGCTGGTGACCAGATCCACCGGATACAACGACAACGCGTCGTTGTACGTCGCGTCGATGGCCTCATCGTCGAAGCGGGCGATGGCCTCGACCATCGCCCGCCGGTAGTCCCGCCACGGATCGGGTTGATCGAACGGCTCCACCTGGGTCGGAGCCTCTGCACCGAGTACCTGATGGACCTGCCCGATCGACATGCCGGCATCCAGCAGTGCCAGCACCTTCTGGATCAGCTCAACGTGCTCCATGGAGTACAGGCGGTGACCCTTGGGCGTGCGCACTGGCCGGATCAGATCGTATCGACGCTCCCACGCCCGTAAGGTGACCGGGTTGACACCGGTAAGCGTGGCGACCGTGCGGATAGGCACCAGACCGTCGTCCGGCAGGTGCGTCGACTTCGTCACCATGTGGAACCCGTGCAGAATAGTTGTACAAACAGTATACGCGTGCCAGGAGGGGCTCAGCCCGGATAGACCTGGCGTGCCAAAATATCGTGCAGATCGACGATATGGCGGGCGTTCGCGCCCAGATCCGCCTTACCGATGCGCGAGGCTGAGCGCACGTGCAGTTCGGTCCCGCAGGCTGCATCGACAAGCTTTACCGTGACATCGTCGATAAACCCGAACAGACGCGAACGCACCAACGCGTGCACGTGGTCGTCTCGCTCGTCCACGATTTCCCAACCCAGGATCTCCATGGCGTGGCGCACCCGACCCCTCAAAGCCTCGGGCGCCATGCGATAACAGCGCAAGGTCAATTCGGGAAACGGGTGCTCAGGGCGGGTCTCGGCCGTGCTGCGCGTCAGATAAACCGCCAAACGGGCCCAGAACCCCGGTGGATCGTTCATTGGCGGCTCATTGAGCATCAAACCGCCCAAGACCAGGCAGCCGGCGGCTGCGATGAGGGTCATGAGGCCATTGACTACCAGGAGCTTCATCCCACGTCTCCCCACAAGGTCTGCATGGCCGCCAACACCACCGCACCGGCGGTTTCGGTCCGCAGCACCCGCGGCCCCAGACTGACCGCCGTCAGGCCGGCGGCGCGCGCCAGCGCGATCTCGCCCTCGGTCAGACCACCCTCAGGGCCGATCAGCACCGATAAAGGGCCTGCGGGGGCCGGCAGGGCCTTGATATGCGCACCGGCCTCCGGTGCCAGGACCAGCCCGGGCACCGCATCGCCCAGGGCATCGGACAAGGGTTGCACGGCGGCGACCTCGGGCAGGATATTACGACCGCATTGTTCGCAGGCGCCGGCAACGACGCCGCGCCAATGAGCCAGGCGCTTGTCCCAACGCCCCGCATCCAGGTTGACCGCCGAGCGTGCCGACAATACCGGCACGATGCGGTACACCCCGAGCTCGACCGCCTTCTGCAAGGCGTAATCCATGCGCTCGCCCTTGGCGACCGCCTGGACCAACGTCACCCGCAGCGGCGATTCGCAATCGCGATCGAAAAAGCCGTCGATCCGTACCCAGGCGCTACGCCGTTCCACGCCATCCAGGGTCGCGATGAACTCGCCACGCTGGCCGTTGAATACGGTCACCGTGTCACCGGGACGCAGCCGCAGTACGCGGATGGCGTGATTGAACGCGTCTTCGGGCAGCTCGAGGGTCTGGCCGATGGCGAGAGGCTGAGGAATATGCAAGCGGATTCGGCGCATGGTTCGCAGTTATGGCAGCATGGGCGCGTCGCAGACAATAGCACTGGCTCAGAGGACAAGGGATGCTGAAGATCGCATCGTGGAACGTCAATTCGCTGAAGGTCCGCCTGCCGCATGTACTCGACTGGCTGGCGCAGCAGCAACCGGACATCCTTTGCCTTCAGGAGACCAAGCTACAGGACGAGCACTTTCCGATCGACGTCATCCGGGAGGCGGGCTACCACGTTGTCTTTAACGGCCAGAAGACCTACAACGGTGTGGCAGTGATCAGCCGCGAGCCGGGGGCAGATCCGGTCACCGAGCTGCCGGATCTGGGCGATACCCAACGCCGTGTTCTCGCCCTGACCATCGCCGGCGTGCGTATCGTGAATCTGTACGTCCCAAATGGCCAAGCCGTGGGGACGGAAAAGTACGCATATAAGCTCGGATGGCTGGAGCGCCTGCACCACTTCCTGGCCGATGAGCTGAGCCGGTATCCGGACCTCGTGGTGCTTGGCGACTTCAACATCGCGCCGGAGGATCGCGACGTGCATGACCCGGCCGCCTGGGCGGGCCAGGTCCTCTGCTCGGAGCCCGAGCGCACCGCCTTGCGGGGTTTACTGGACTTAGGTCTGGTCGATAGCTTCCGCCTGTTTGAGCAACCCGAGGGCAGTTTTTCCTGGTGGGACTACCGGGCGGCCGGCTTCCGCCGCAACCTGGGTTTGCGCATCGATTTGATCCTGCTCAGCCAGGCCCTGGCGTCACGCTGCTCGGCCTCGATCATCGACGTGGCCCCGCGTCGGCTCGAGCGCCCGTCCGATCATGCCCCGGTGGTGGTGGAGCTGGCCTAACGGTCGCAACCGGTCCTACACGGCCTCCAGCTTGGCGTAGGCCAGGACCAGCCGCTTGGTGCCCTGAGTGGCGAAACGCACTTGCACCAACGTATGAGCGCCTGAGCCCTCCGCGTCCAGGATCACCCCCTCACCAAAGCTGGCATGACGCACCTGCTGCCCCAGGTAGAAGCCATGGTCGGCCAGGGGGTCGGTGCGCTTTGGCGCATACAACGGCTTGCTCAGCACAGCGCGGCTACGTACATCGCGGATCAACGTCGGGGGGATCTCACCGAGAAAACGCGACGGCCGGCTGCTCAGGTCCTTGCCGTGCAGCCTGCGCTGCTCGGCGAACGAGACGACCAGGTGCTTACGGGCACGGGTGATGCCCACGTAGGCCAGACGACGCTCCTCTTCCAGACGTGCCGGGTCCTCGGCGGAGAGGTAGTGCGGAAACAAGCCCTCCTCCACCCCCACCATGAACACAACGGGAAACTCCAGCCCCTTAGCCGAATGCAGCGTCATCATCTGGACGCAGTCTTCCCAACTCTCGCCCTGGCCTTCACCGGCCTCGAGGGCGGCATGCACCAGAAACGCGGTCAGCGGGTCCAGCGCCTCGTCATTGTCCTGGTCTGCGGGGGTGCGCTCAAACACGGTGGCCGCATTGATCAGTTCGTCCAGGTTCTCTGCCTTGGCTTCGCCACGGTCGCTCCCGTCGGCCGCGTGCATGGCTTTCAAGCCACTGGTTTCAATGACCTTTTCGATGGTCTTGTCCAAGGGCAGGCCCTCCGTCTCGACGGCCAGGGCTTCGATCAGCACCAGGAAGCGATTGAGCGCGGTGCCCGCGCGGCCCGACAAAACTTTCGCGCCGATCATCTCGCGGGCCGCCTGCCATAGCGTCAGGTCACGCTCGCGCGCATGCCGGCGCACCATGTCCAAGGTGCGCTCGCCAACCCCGCGGGCCGGTGTGTTCACGACACGTTCGAACGAGGGGTCATCGCCACGGTTGGCGACCAGGCGCAGGTAGGCCAGCGCATCTTTGATTTCCGCCCGCTCGAAGAAGCGCAGGCCCCCGTACACGCGGTACGGGACCTGCATGCCGACCAGGGTTTCCTCGATGACACGCGACTGGGCGTTGGAGCGGTAGAGGATCGCCACCTCGTCGCGCCGGCCACCGCCTTCCATCCATTGGCGGATACGCTCAACGACGAACTTCGCCTCGTCGTATTCGTTGAACGCGGCGTACACATCGATGGCATCGCCATCGCCGGCGTCGGTCCACAGCTCCTTGCCCAGGCGCCCGGCGTTGTTGGCGATCAAGCCGTTCGCGGCCTTCAGGATGGTGCCGGTGGAGCGGTAGTTTTGCTCCAGGCGCAAAGTGTTCGCGCCGGGGAAGTCGCGCTCGAAGGCGTGGATGTTCTCGATCCGCGCACCGCGCCAACCGTAAATGGACTGATCGTCGTCACCGACGATGAATACATCCCCTTGCCCGCCGGTGAGCAGGCGCAGCCAGCCGTACTGCAAGGTGTTGGTGTCCTGGAACTCATCCACCAGCACGTGGGCGAAGCGCCGGCGGTAGTGCTCCAGCAGCACGGGGTTGTCACGCAGCAGTTCGTGAGTGCGCAACAGCAACTCACCGAAGTCCACCAGGCCGGCGCGCTCACAGGCGGCCTGATAAGCGGCGTAGATGCGGATCCACTGTGCTTTGACCGCATCGCCATGGTCCTCCAGGTGCGCCGGGCGCAAGCCCTCGTCCTTCTGGTGGTTGATAAACCATGTCGCCTGGCGGGCCGGCCATTGCTTCTCGTCCAGCTCCAGCCCGCGGACAATGCGCTTGACCAGCCGCTGCTGATCGTCGGCATCGAGGATCTGAAATCCCTGGGGCAGTTTCGCCTCATGCCAATGCGCACGCAGCAGGCGATGCGCGGTGCCGTGGAAGGTGCCGATCCACAACCCGCGCAACGGGGTACTGAGCATGGCCTCCACCCGCGAGCGCATTTCCGCGGCCGCCTTGTTGGTGAAGGTCACCGCCAGAATGGACCAGGGCGAGGCGTTCTCAGCCTGAATGAGCCAGGCGACGCGGGCGACCAGTACACGGGTCTTGCCCGAGCCGGCACCGGCGAGAACGCGCAGAGGACCCTGCGGGGCCGTGACGGCCTCGCGTTGGGCGGTATTCAGGGAGTTGAGCAAATCGTCGGCAAGCATCGGGGGATTGTAACCGGTGTGCATCAACCCGGTTTCTTCGTCGGCCGCTTCCACCCCGGCATCATCCGTCGCGAGGCTCGGGTCAGCGCCAAGGTGTCATCGGGTACATCCTTACCGATGGTCGAGCCGGCGCCGACAGTGGACCGGTGTCCGATCACCACCGGCGCCACCAGGGCGGAATTGGACCCGATGAAGACCTCGTCGCCGATGACCGTGCGGTGCTTGTTGGCACCATCGTAGTTGCAGGTGATGGTCCCGGCGCCGATGTTCACATCGCGGCCCAGTTCGGCATCGCCGATGTAGCTCAGGTGGTTGACCTTGCTGCCCTCGCCGATGACGGCTTTCTTGATTTCCACGAAATTGCCGACCCGAGACTCGCGCGCCATGACCGAGCCGGGACGCAGACGGGCAAAGGGACCAATACGGCAATCCTCGCCGACCTGTGCCCCGTCGATGATGGAGTGGGCCTCGACACGTGTGCCGGCGGCCAGGACGGCGTCGCGTATCAGGCAGTTGGGGCCGATCTCCACGCCATCGCCCAGAGTGACCTCGCCCTCGAAAACAGTGTTCACATCCAGCACCACATCGCGGCCACAGGCCAACTGCCCGCGGATGTCGACGCGAGCCGGATCAAGAACAGTGACGCCCTCGCGCATCAGGGCTTCAATACGGCGTCGTTGATAGCGACGCTCGGCCACGGCCAATTGCAGCCGATCGTTGATTCCGGCCACCTCGCCTTCGTCAGCCGCCACGGCGGCCTGCACGCGGACACCATCGGTTACCGCCATGGCCAGGCAATCGGTCAGATAATACTCACCTTGGCTGTTATCACTGGACAACCGACTCACCCAGCGACGCAGGTCGGCGGCGGGCGCCGCCAGAATGCCTGTGTTGATCTCGTCGATAGCGCGCTCCTCGGCACTGGCATCGCTGTGCTCCACGATGCGCCGGACCGCACCGTCTCCGTCGCGCACGACGCGTCCATAACCGGCGGGATCGGACGCCTTGACGGTCAGTACCGCGAGGGCCCCGTCGGCGGCCATGCCCACCAATGGCGCCAGCGTATCCGGGCGGATCAACGGGACATCACCGTACAACACCAGTATCGACTGGCCGTCGGCCAGGGTCGGTAAGGCCTGAGCCACAGCGTGTCCGGTCCCGAGCTGCTCGGACTGGATCACCCAATGGACGCGCGGGTCGGCGCCACAGGCGGCACGCACGGCCTCGGCACCGTGCCCGATCACCACCACGATGCGGTCGGGGTTCAGGCTCGCGGCGGTCTCCAAAACGTGATGGAGCATTGGCCGGCCACCCACAGGGTGTATGACTTTCGGCCGCTCGGACACCATGCGTTTGCCCTGGCCGGCTGCCAGAATCACCACGGACAACGCCATCGGGAGTCTCCTGCAAGAATCGCGCAGCGCGCAGTGTGCCAGAGGGGGTCACCCCTCGCCATCGGCGTCACCGGCCGCAGACAGTACCCAGTCGCGAAACGCAAAGGCCGACGGGCTGATCTGACGGTCGCGGGGGATGAGCAGATGATAGCCGCTGCGCGTGCGGGCCTCGCGGGGCAGGTAGCGCACCAACTGGCCGGCGTCGAGCATCGGACGCACCAGTTCATGCCAGCCCAATGCGACCCCTTGCCCGGCGATGGCCGCCTGCAACAACAGCATGTAGTTATCGAAAGTCAATTCGGGGCCATCGGGGGCGGTGGAAATACCGCAAGCCTGCAACCAGCCTTGCCAGCTCAACCATCGCCCGGAGTCCTCGCCACCCAGCACCAGTCGCGGGCAATGCCGTAAAGCGGCCTCGGGGTCAGCCTCACCCAACGATTGCAGCAGCCAGGGGCTGCATACCGGGTACACGACCTCCCAGTACAAGCGTTTGGCCAACGCGTGGGGAAACGGCGGCTGGCCGAATACCACCGCGACATCCATCGACTCGCTGACCAAGTCGAACCCACGCTGCGCGGTGATCACGCGCACATCGATGGCCGGATGACGCAGACGAAACTCCGCCAACCGCGGCAACAGCCAGAACGCGGCAAAGCCGAAGTCGGTCGCGACCTGCAGGACGCTCGCCGGCCGGCGATGACGAATGGCGCGCACTGCCTCATTGAGCGAGTCGAAGCTGTCGGCCACGGATTGGTGCAAGCCCTCGCCGGCCGGCGTCAACACCACGCCGCGATGTACCCGCATGAACAACGGTGTCCCCAGGTGTTGCTCCAACTGCCGGATCTGATGGCTGACCGCCGGTTGTGTGACGCCGAGTTCGCCGGCGGCACGGGTGAGGTTGCCCAGCCGGGCGACGGTTTCGAAGGTCAGCAGCAAGGCCAGCGGCGGCAGTTCGTCCCAGGGTCTAGGCATTAGCTGAATTGATTACAAACATGAATTTGGATCCCGTTCAAGCTTTGCCTATTCAATGCCAGATTCATAAGCACTTGCCAATGTTTAAATTTAGATCAACGGCACGACTCACAATAGACACATTAGGATACCGTTTCATGAGCGAACGTAAGCCCAACCTGTTGTTCATCATGGCCGATCAACTCGCGTTCCATGCCTTGTCGTGGTACGGCAACCGTATCGTCAAGACCCCTCACCTGGATACCCTGGCCGCTGCCGGAGTCGTGTTCGACAACGCGTATTGCCCCAGCCCTCTGTGCGCACCCTCACGCTACGCGCTGATGAGCGGACGACTGCCGGCGGGTATCGGCGCTTACGACAACGCGGCGGAGTTCGCCGCAGACATTCCAACCTACGCTCACTACCTGCGTCTTGCCGGTTTCCGCACGGCATTGTCGGGGAAGATGCACTTCTGCGGCCCGGACGGCTTGCACGGGTTTGAAGAGCGTCTGACGACCGACATTTACCCGGCCGACTATGGCTGGTTCGCGGACTGGGACGATTTCGAGACCCGTCCGAGCTACTACCACAACATGAGCTCGGTCACGCAGGCCGGCGTCTGCGTACGCTCCAACCAATTGGATTTCGACGACGAGGTGACATTCCAGGCCTCGCGCTTCCTGTACGCCCACGTCCGCCAGGATGATCCACGCCCCTTTGCGCTGACCGTCTCGTTCACCCACCCGCACGACCCCTACGCCACGCCCCAGGCGTACTGGGATCGCTACCGCCATGAAGACATCCCCATGCCGACGCAGGGGCGGGACGACGTCCCCCAGGACCCGCACGCTCTGCGTCTGCGACATGTCTCGAACATGGACGCCACACCGATCACCGACGACCAGATCCGAAATGCCCGTCACGCCTACTACGGCAATGTCAGCTATGTCGACGACCAGATCGGACGGCTGCTCGCAGTACTGGAAGAGACCGGACAGGCGGAGAACACCATCATCGTGTTTTCGGGCGATCATGGCGATCATCTGGGCGAGCGCGGGCTCTGGTACAAGATGTCCTGGTACGAGCCGTCCGCCCGCGTACCGATGCTGGTACACGCCCCCGGGCGGCTGTCGCCGCGGCGCGTCGGTGCGGCGGTGTCCACCATCGATCTACTGCCGACCTTCCTCGAACTGGTCAACGACGGCGCGCGGTTCGAGACGCCTTGTCCGCTCGATGGACGCAGCCTGCTTCCGCATCTTCAGGGTCTGGGCGGACATGACGAGGTCATCGGCGAGTACCTCGGGGAAGGCGCCATTGCACCCTTGTGCATGATCCGTCGCGAACGGTTCAAGTATGTCTGCTCAACCCCGGACCCCGATCAGCTGTTCGATCTCATCGACGACCCGAACGAGCGTAACAACCTGGCCGGAAACCCGGCCTACGAGGATGTACTGGCTGCATTCCAGGCCGAAGCGGCGGCACGTTGGGACATGGGTGCGCTTCGTCAGAGCGTTGTCGAGAGCCAGCGCCGGCGGCGGCTCGTCCACCAGGCACTGATGACCGGCCAGATGACGTCCTGGGATTTCCAGCCCAAGAACGACGCCAGTCGCCAGTACATGCGCAACACCATTGACCTTGACGACCTCGAGCGGTTGTCGAGATTCCCCCGCGTGGATTGAACACGCCACTCATCACAACCACAAGCGTACGGAGTAACGCCATGCGTCTGACCACCACCATCCTGAGCCCCGCACTGATCATGCTGGGCCTTAGCGCGCTATCGCCGGTGCATGCCGCCGAATGCACAGAAGTAACGCTTTCGGACCCCGGCTGGACCGATATCGCATCCACCAACGCCCTCGCGACCACCGTGCTCGGCGCATTGGGCTATGAGACCAATGTCCAGATACTCGCGGTACCCGTGGGTTTCCAGAGCCTCGCCAACGGCGATACCGACGTATTCCTCGGCAACTGGATGCCAAGCCAGAGCGAGATGCTCAAGCCGCACCTGGAATCGGGCGCCGTGGAAGGCGTGCGTCAGAACCTGGCCGGCGCCAAATTTACCCTGGCCGTCAATCGCGAGGCCTATGAGGCCGGCGTCAAGGACTTCGCCGATCTTGCCAAACACGCCGATCGTTTCGATAGCGAGATCTACGGCATCGAGGCTGGTGCATCGGCCAACGTGTCGCTCACCAACATGATCGACGCCAATGATTTCGGCCTTGCCGGCTGGAAGCTGGTTGAATCCAGTGAACAAGCCATGCTCAGCCAGGTGAAACGCAAGATCGACGGCGGCGACTGGATCGTCTTCCTGGCGTGGGAACCCCACCCCATGAATACCAACTTCGATATCAACTACCTGACCGGCGGCGATGAGTACTTCGGCCCCGACTTCGGCGGTGCCACGGTGCATACGCTGGCACGCAAAGGATTCGCCGACGAGTGCCCGAACGTCACCCGTCTGCTCAACAACCTGGCGTTTACGCTGGATTTGGAGAATCAGATGATGGGCCTGATCCTGGATGACGGCCTGGCGCCCGAAGACGCCGCGAAACAGTGGCTGAAGAGCAACCCGCGAGTGCTGGACCTTTGGCTTGCGAACGTCACGACCGCGGACGGTGAACCCGGACTTGCGGCCGTACAGGCCCAATTGGGTCTGTAGCACTCGAGGCCCATTGGCGAGGTCAAAAAAAGAAGCCGCCTCTCGGGGCGGCTTTCTCGTTCACTGGGGACAACCGTCGCTATCAGCGACGCGCCTTGCGCAGCTTGTCGATCGCCTGAAGCTTGGCGACGGCCTCGGCCAGTTCGGCCTGAGCGCGGGCGTAATCGAACTCGCTTTTTTGATCGGACATCGCGCGCTGGGCCCGGTCCCGGGCGTCCTTTGCGGCCGCCTCGTCCAGGTCGTCAGCACGCTCTGCGCTATCAGCCAGCACGGTGACCACATGCGGCTGCACTTCCAGCAAACCACCGGACACCCAGAAGACCTCCTCCCGGTTGTTGGGCAGCTTCACCCGAACCTGGCCGGGCTTGAGCCGGGTCAGCATCTGACTGTGACGGGGCAGGATACCGACCTCGCCCAACTCGGCGGTGGCTGACACCATTTCCGCCGTGCCGGAGAAGATGGACTTTTCCGCACTGACGATATCGACATGTAAGGTCATGGCCATTCTCGGCTCCTGTGTATCGACCCGCGCTCCGGCACGAACCTGAGGCCGTACCGGAGCGGAGCGTACGCCCGGTTAAAGCTTCTTCGACTTCTCGACGGCTTCCTCAATGGAACCGACCATGTAGAAGGCCTGTTCCGGAAGGCTGTCGTACTCGCCGTCCAGAATACCCTGGAAGCCACGGATGGTTTCTTTCAACGGCACGTAGGCGCCGGGGAAACCGGTGAACACTTCGGCCACGTGGAAGGGCTGCGACAGGAAGCGCTGAATCTTGCGCGCACGAGCCACCACCAGTTTGTCATCCTCGGACAATTCGTCCATACCGAGAATCGCGATGATGTCCTTGAGCTCCTTGTAGCGCTGCAGCACCGACTGCACGCCACGGGCGCAGTCGTAATGCTCCTGGCCAATGACCAGCGGATCGAGCTGACGGGAGGTCGAGTCCAGCGGATCCACCGCCGGGTAGATACCCAGCGAGGCGATATCGCGCGAGAGCACCACAGTGGCGTCCAAATGCGCGAAAGTGGTGGCCGGAGACGGGTCGGTCAAGTCGTCAGCAGGCACATACACGGCCTGGATGGAGGTGATCGAACCGCTCTTGGTGGAGGTGATGCGCTCCTGCAACACGCCCATTTCTTCCGCCAGCGTGGGCTGGTAGCCCACGGCCGAGGGCATGCGGCCCAGCAGTGCGGAGACCTCAGTACCCGCCAGCGTGTAGCGGTAGATGTTGTCGATGAACAGCAGCACGTCACGGCCTTCCTCGCGGAAGTACTCGGCCATGGTCAACCCGGTCAGCCCCACGCGCAGGCGGTTGCCCGGCGGCTCGTTCATCTGGCCGTACACCATGGCCACTTTGTCGAGCACGTTGGAGTCTTTCATCTCGTGATAGAAGTCGTTGCCTTCACGAGTACGCTCGCCCACACCGGCAAACACCGACAGACCCGAGTGGGCCTTGGCGATGTTGTTGATGAGCTCCATCATGTTGACGGTCTTGCCCACCCCGGCACCGCCGAACAGGCCGACCTTGCCGCCTTTGGCGAACGGACACAGCAGGTCGATGACCTTGATACCGGTCTCGAGAAGGTCGGTCGAACCGGCCTGCTCTTCGTAGCTGGGGGCGGGACGGTGGATGGCCCACTTTTCCTCGGTGTCCACATCGCCGGCTTCGTCCACCGGCTCACCCAGGACGTTCATGATGCGACCCAGCGTGTTCTTGCCCACCGGCACGGAAATCGGTGCGCCGGTGTTGGTCACCGCGATGCCCCGCTTCAGGCCGTCGGAGGTGCCCATGGCAATGGCGCGCACGACCCCGTCGCCCAGCTGCTGCTGGACTTCCAGAGTCAGACCGTCGTCGGTCCTCAGCGCTTCGTAGATTTTGGGTACCGCGCCGCGCGGAAACTCGACGTCCACCACGGCGCCGATGATCTGCACAATCTTTCCAGAACTCATGATTGAGAATTCCCCTTGATTCGAATTAGACGGCCGCGGCGCCGCCGACGATCTCTGACAGCTCCTGAGTGATCGCGGCCTGGCGCGCTTTGTTGTAGCGCAGCTGCAGATCGCTGATCAGGTCGCCGGCATTGTCGGAGGCGCTCTTCATGGCAATCATCCGCGCGGCCATCTCGCAGGCGATGTTCTCCACCACACCCTGGTACACCAACGACTCGATGTAGCGGTCCAGGAGCAGATCGAGCAGATCCTTGGCATCGGGCTCGTACAGGTAGTCCCACCGATGTGCGGACGCCTGTTCGCTGCTCACGTCGGGGCTGATCGGCAGCAGCTGCTCGAGACCGGGACGCTGGGTCATGGTGTTGACAAAGCTGTTGCTGGCCAGGAACAGGCGATCGATCTCCCCGTTCTCATAAGCATCGAGCATGACCTTGACCGACCCCAGAAGGTCAATCAGCTCAGGGGCATCGCCAAGATGGCTTGCCTCGGAGATGATCTTGCCACCCAGTCGGCGGAAGAAGGCCAACGCCTTGGTGCCGAAGACACACAGATCGATCTCGACGCCGCTGTCGCGCCACTGCCGCATGTTGGCGACGACGGCTTTGAACAGGTTGTTGTTCAAGCCGCCGCACAACCCGCGGTCGGAGGACACCACGATGATGCCGACCCGCTTGACCTCGCGCTCCACCAGGAACGGATGCCGGTACTCGGTGTAGGCGTGGGCCAGATGTGACACCACGTTACGCACCTTGTCGGCATAAGGCCGGGCGGATTGCATCCGTTCCTGCGCCTTGCGCATTTTGCTGGCGGCCACCATCTCCATGGCACGCGTGATCTTCTGAGTATTCTTGATACTCTTGATCTGGGTTCGGATTTCTTTTGCGCCGGCCATTACGCCTCCCGCTTACCAGCTCTGAGAGGACGCGAACGCATCCAGGGCAGACTTGAACGCCGATTCGATCTCGCCGTTCCAGTCACCGGACGCGGTGATCTTGTCCATCAGGTCCTGATGATTGGCCCGCATGTGGTCCAGGAGCCCTTTCTCGAACGCGCCGATCTTGTCCACCGGCACCCCGTCCATGTAGCCGTTGTCCACCGCGTAGACGACCAGCCCCATCTGGGCGACGCTCATGGGCGAGTACTGCTTTTGCTTCATGAGTTCGGTCACACGCTGCCCGCGTTCGAGCTGCTTGCGAGTGGCTTCGTCGAGGTCCGAGGCGAACTGCGCGAACGCCGCCAGCTCACGGTACTGGGCCAGGGCCACGCGGATGCCACCAGAGAGCTTCTTCATGATCTTGGTCTGGGCGGCACCGCCCACACGCGAGACCGAGATACCGGCGTTCATGGCCGGGCGGATGCCGGCGTTGAACAAGTCGGTCTCGAGGAAGATCTGACCGTCGGTGATGGAAATCACGTTGGTCGGCACGAATGCGGACACGTCGCCGGCCTGGGTTTCGATGACCGGCAGAGCAGTCAGCGAACCGGTCTTGCCCTTGACCTCGCCGCCGGTGATTTTCTCCACGTACTCAGCGTTCACCCGGGCAGCACGCTCAAGCAGACGCGAGTGCAGATAGAACACGTCACCGGGATAGGCTTCGCGACCGGGCGGACGACGCAGCAGCAGCGAAATCTGACGGTAGGCCACGGCCTGCTTGGACAGATCGTCATACACGATCAGCGCATCTTCGCCGCGATCGCGGAAGTACTCGCCCATGGCACAACCGGAGTAGGGGGCGATGAACTGCATTGCCGCCGACTCGGAGGCACTGGCCGCCACCACGATGGTGTGATCCAGCGCACCGTGCTCCTCGAGCTTGCGCACGATGTTGGCAATGGTGGAGTTCTTCTGGCCGACCGCCACATAGACACAGTAGATACCCGTGCCTTTCTGGTTGATGATCGTGTCGATCGCCACCGCGGTCTTACCCGTCTGGCGGTCGCCGATGATCAACTCGCGCTGGCCACGGCCGACGGGCGTCATACTGTCGATGGCCTTGAGCCCGGTCTGCACCGGCTGGCTCACCGACTGACGCTCGATCACGCCCGGGGCCACTTTTTCGATGGGTGAGGACTTCTTCGCCTCGACCGGACCTTTGCCGTCGATCGGCTGACCCAGGGCGTTGACCACGCGGCCAAGCAGCTCAGGGCCCACTGGGACCTCGAGAATGCGGCCGGTGCACTTGACCTTGTCGCCTTCGACCAGTTGCTCGTAGTCGCCCAGGATCACCGCACCTACGGAGTCCTGCTCCAGGTTCAGCGCCAGGCCGAACGTGTCGCCGGGGAATTCGATCATCTCCCCGTACATGACGTCTTCGAGGCCGTGCACGCGGACCACGCCGTCAGCCAGGCTGACGATGGTTCCTTCGTTACGGGCTTCGGCGACGGCCTCGAACTTCTCGATGCGACTGCGAATCAGGTCGCTGATTTCAGATGGATTGAGTTGCATAAGCCTTTGATCCCCTTAATGGCTAAGGGCCGCGGCCAGTCGGCTGAGCTGTTCTCTCGCCGACCCGTCGATGACCATGTCGCCTGCGCGGATGACTGCGCCGCCGATGAGTGACTCGTCCACCTTGACCTCCAGCACCACATCGCGATCCAGCCGCGCCTTGAGGGCGGCGACGATCTTCTCGCGCTGCTCATCGCTGATGGGCCGGGCAGTGATCAGCTCCGCGTGCACGGTGCGCTCCTCGTCGGCCCGCTGCCGCTCGAACTCGGCGACAATGGCGGGCACCACGCCCAACCGGCCGTTCTCGGCCAGCAAGCGCACGAAATTGCGCACCTCGGTGGTGACGTTCTTGCCACCGTGCACTTCGCTGAGTACATCGAGCACGAGTTCGGCTTTCTGCTCGGCACTCAGTCCGGGGCTGGCCACGGCGCGACGCATATCCGGCGAACCGGCAACGACGGCGGCGGCGGCGAGCACATCCGACCACTTCTTCAGGCCGTCTTTCTTGCCCTTGGCAAGATCGAATACGGCGCGGGCGTAGGGTCGGGCGGCGGTGATGGATTCAGCCATGGTGATGGTCCGTCTCTCAGAGCTGCGACACCAGGTCGTCCAGCAGCTTGGCGTGTGCGGCGTCGTCGATTTCGCGGCCCAGCACCTTACCGGCGCCGGCTACGGCAATCGAGGCCACCTCACCGCGCAACTGCGCACGGGCCCGGTTCATTTCCTGCTCGATCTCGGCGCGGGCGGCGACGAGCTGACGCTCGCCCTCTGCCCGGGCATCGGTCTTGGACTGCTCGACCAGGTCGTTGGCACGTTTCTGGGCCTGGGACACGATGTCGGCGGCCTGATGCTTGGCCTCCTTGATCATCTCCGCAGCCCGGGCAGCGGCCAGTTCCTGCTCGCGCACGCCACGCTCGGCCGACGCCAGACCCTCGGCGATCTTCTTCTGACGGTCCTGCATGGCCTGAATGACGGGCGGCCATACATACTTCATGGTGAAGATCACCAGCAGGATAAACGTGATCATCTGCCCGATCAGAGTGGCATTGAAAGTCACGTTACACCCCCTGTGACGGTGTTGGTGGGAGAGCGAATGTTCTTAAAGATTCGGAATCGCGCCCAGGAACGGGTTGGCGAAGGTGAAGAACAACGCAATACCCACACCAATCATGGTCACGGCGTCGAGCAGACCGGCGACGATGAACATCTTGACCTGCAGGGTGGGGATCATTTCGGGCTGACGGGCAGCGCCTTCGAGGAACTTGCCACCCAGGATGGCGAAGCCGATGGCGGTACCCAACGCGCCCAGGCCGAGAATCATGGCCACGGCGATGACGGTCATGCCCTGCACGTCAGCAATAAGAGCAGCGTATTCCATTGTTCCTCCAAAGAAACGACGGTTGATGTTGAAAGTTACGGGTGTAGGAAATCAGTGATCTTCGTGGGCCATCGACAAATAGACGATGGTCAGCACCATGAAGATGAAGGCCTGCAAGGTGATCACCAGGATATGGAACACCGCCCAGGGCCAGCCCAGCGTGAACTGGATCCACCAGGGCAGCAGGGCGATCAGGATGAAGATCAGCTCACCGGCGTAGAGGTTGCCGAACAGACGCAGCCCGAGCGAGATGGGCTTGGCCAGGTCCTCCACGATACGCAGCAGCACGTTAGCCGGCACGACCAGCGGGTTGCCGCCAAAAGGATGGGTCAGGACTTCCTTGAGGAAGCCACCGGCGCCTTTGACCTTGATGCTGTAGTAGTACACCAGCACCAGCACGCTGAGGGACAGGGCAAACGTGGAGTTCAAGTCGGTGGACGGCACGACCTTGAAGTACTCCACCCCGAAGGCGGCCATGATCGCAGGAATCAGGTCAACCGGGATCAAGTCCATGAAATTCCACAAGAACACCCAGACGAAGATCGTCAGGGACAGCGGGCCGATGACCGGGTTCTTG
This sequence comes from uncultured Candidatus Competibacteraceae bacterium, assembly GCA_965652545.1. Classification (GTDB taxonomy): domain Bacteria; phylum Pseudomonadota; class Gammaproteobacteria; order Competibacterales; family Competibacteraceae; genus CBFGWV01. The sequence continues at coordinate 40,575 of CBFGWV010000014.1, forward strand.
CCGTGGAAGGAGTCCTTGACCTGGGTGTCGACGAAATCGACGATCATCTCGACGAAATTTTGCCAACCGCCGGGCACCCCGCTGGTCGCCTTGGTCGCCGCCTTCTTGAAGCTGAAGAAGAACAACGCACCGAGCAACGCGGACACCAGCCAGATATCCAGGTGAATGGTCCAGAAGCCACCAGTACCCACCGACAGGGGGGTTAAATGGTGGACGATGTATTCGGTTGCCGAATGGCCACCTTCTGCACTCATAGCGTCCTCACCGATGCATCTACTGTGTCAGCGGCAGCGCCAGCCAATATGCGGCCAGGCTCGCCATGTACGCGATGATCATGGGCAGGAACGCCGCATCGAGTGCGACGATAGCCACCGCGAACAACACCACGGTGAGCACCCACTTGACCACCTCGCCAACAAAAAATGCCCGCGCCACCTTGTCCGCCGAGGCACCCGGCCTGGCAGCGAACACCTTGGAGGCGAAATACAGGGTCACGACGGTGCCGATACCTGCGCCTACCAGTGCCGACCAACCGGCCTTCGGGCCAGCCAGCACCGCGGCGCCCCCGGCCGCGAGCAGCATGATCATCACCTGAAGCCATAGCACGGTGCGCAGGGTTCGCGCCGCGCGGCTCCGGGATTCCCGAGGCTGCCGCGACGCCACTGTCTTCAGCAGAGGTATCGGCATGTCTACCCGGGTCATCCCAAAAAGCCGTCTGGACTTACAGATTCTTGTTCAGTGTCGGGTCACCCCGACGCGCGGCGGATTATATGAACTGAAGGGTGGGGGGTCAATCGAAGTCAGGCCCGATCAGTCCAAATGGCTGAGAATGCCGTCCAGCTCGTCCAAGCTGTTGTAATGAATCACCACCTTTCCCTTTCCCGTGGGTTGATGGTCGAGGCTCACCCGCGCACCCAGGGTCTGGCCAAGACGATCGGCCAAACGCTGGATGTCCGGGTCCGTGGGCGGCTTCGGTGGCCGTGCCGGTGCGCCGGAAAGCAAGCGCTTGACCAGAGCCTCGGTTTCGCGGACTGAAAGACCGCGCAAGGTAATCTGGCGCGCAGCCTCCAACTGCTGCTCCGGTGCCAGGGCGAGCAGCGCGCGGGCGTGCCCCATATCGAGCTTGCCCGCCTGCACCAGTTCCTGGACCTTGGGCGCCAGATCAAGAAGGCGCATCAGGTTGCTCACTGCCGATCGCGACCGCCCGACTGCATCGGCAGCCTGTTGGTGCGTGAGGGAAAACTCATCGACCAGCCGCGCCAGCGCCTTGGCCTCCTCCATGGCGCTGAGGTTCTCGCGCTGGATGTTTTCGATCAGCGCCATCGCCAGTGCCGCCTGATCGGACACCTCGCGCAGCAACACGGGAACTTCGGACAAGCCGGCCATCTGCGCCGCTCGCCAGCGCCGCTCGCCGGCGATGATCTGATAGCGCCCGCCGGCCACCGCCCGCGCGACTATCGGCTGGACCACGCCCTGTGCACGGATCGAGTCGGCCAGATCGCTCAGGGCTTCGGGTTGGATCTCGTGGCGCGGCTGATAGGGGCCGCGTTCGAGCAGCTCCACGCCCAGCTTGCGCAGCACGCCATCGTGCCCGCCCTCGGTCCGCACCGCGGGGGCACCGAGCAGCACATCGAGCCCGCGCCCCAAGCCCCGCTTCTTCTGCACCATCGCCTCGTTCACCCCACTCATGCGCCGGTGGCCTGCGCCGACCGCGCCCGACGAACCAGCTCGCGCGCCAGATCCTGATAACTGATCGCCCCCCTGGAGAGCGGATCGTACACCAGTGCGGGCTTGCCGAAGCTCGGCGCCTCTGCGAGGCGCACATTGCGCGGAATCAGCGTGGCGAACAGCTCGCGGCCGAAATGGGCGTGCAACTGGTCGGACACCTCACCGGCCAGGCGGTTACGCGGATCGTACATAGTGCGCAACAGCCCCTCCATGCGCAGCCGTGGATTGGTCGTGTGCTGCACTTGTTTGATCGTCTGGATCAACGCGGACAGGCCCTCCAGGGCGTAATACTCGCACTGCACCGGAATCAATACGCTGTCGGCGGCGGTCAGCGCGTTCACTGTGAGCATGCTCAGCGAGGGTGGGCAATCGATGAAGATGAAGTCGAAATTGCTGCGCACCGGCTCCAGCACCTCTCGCAGCCGCGTCTGCGCGTTGGCCTGGCGAACCAGGCTCACCTCGGCGGCGGTGAGATCGCCATTGGACGGCAGCAGCTGCAGGCCTGCGGCCTCGGCATAGATCAGCGCCTGCCCCAGCGCCACCTCGCCCAGTAACACCTCGCAGGCGGTGACCGACAGCGTGTTCTTGTCGACCCCGCAGCCGACCGTCGCATTGCCCTGCGGGTCGAGATCCAGCAGCATCACCTGCTTGCGCCCCTTGCCCAGGGCAAGACTGGCCGCCAAGTTGACCGCCGTGGTCGTCTTCCCGACGCCACCTTTCTGATTGGCGATGGCGACGATACGCGCCATGACTTCCTCCCAAGCAGACTGTTTGTGCGCCTGTCGTCGCGTGACCCAAAGCCGCAACGGCCTATGCCGATGCAACGCAGGGGGGTGATTATCCGTTGCTGCCCGTCTCGCGCGCCAGTTCAATGATGTGCCGCTGCCCCTCCAGGCCCGGCACCGTCACCGGGTGCACAGCCACACGCATCTCGCCGGGTGCCAGCGAGGCCAGTTCGGCCTCGGGCATAGCCCCCTTCATGGCCAGAATCCGCCCATCGGGGCGACACAACGGCGCGCACAACGACCAGATGGCGCTCATGTCGCTGAACGCGCGGCACACCACCTGATCGAAGACCTCGGCCGGACGGTAATTCTCTGCCCGCGCCTTCACCACCGACACGGTATCCAGACCTAGTTCGATGACCGCCTGTTGCAGAAAGCGCGTCTTCTTGCCGTTGGAGTCGAGCAAGGTCACGGCAAGCCCCGGAATAGCCAGCGCCAGCGGTATCCCCGGCAAACCGCCCCCACTGCCGACATCCAGCAGACTGCCCGGGCGAATCCACGGCACCAGACTCAAACTGTCGAGCAAATGGCGGGTAACCATCTGCGAGGGGTCGCGCACTGCGGTCAGATTGAAGGCGCGGTTCCACTGGTTGAGCAGCTCAAGATAGCCGACCAGTCGCGGCAGCGCACCATCAGGCAAGGCCAACCCCATTGCCGAGGCGCCCTGGGCAATCGCCTGGGTTGGATTCAAAAGCTTCTCCTGCGCGGGGGACGCGGCCGGAGTGTAGCACGGCGGTCGCAGGCCGCTGGTGGGGGGACGTCGCGACCTTGGCCGACCTTCGGCCGGCTACCGGTTGCGAACCGGTGATCCCAGGGGGCGGCCAAAACGATTTGCAGCACCACACCCGACCCACATCAGGCGCCACCGGACAGAGCCTTCCGGGTCGGGCAGGCCGTGTTCAGACCGTCGGCAGCATGGA
>CBFGWV010000015.1:0-43281 GCA_965652545.1 uncultured Candidatus Competibacteraceae bacterium
CCGACCCCCGCAGCGTGCGTGCGGCGGCGCGCTTTCGCAACACGCCGAGCTATCGGCTGGATACCGTGGGCTTCAGGGTCGCCAGGACCCGGCCCGAAACCCCATCGTCCTGAGCCTGGGGGCCTCTCTCCTGGGCACGTCTTAACCTCATCCTCGGATGATCTGCACCGCAGGCGCAGTACCCTGGGACCTCGTTCTGGGCACCTGTAGGAGCCCTGCCCTCAGGGCGATTGCCCGATAGGCCGCCGTAAGTCGCGGGTTTGGCGCCGATCCGCAGCCGATCGCCGTGGGGGCACGGCTCCTACAGGTGCCTCCGGCTAGCATCTGCGTGGGAATCGACGGCCTTGGTGCCTATACGCCCAGATGGCGCTGTACCGCCAGCGGGTCGGCGGCCAGTGCCGCAGTGTCGCCACGCCAGACGATGCGGCCTTTCTCCATGATCAGATGGCGGTCGGCAAGGCGGGTGAGCGCCGCGAGGTTCTTGTCGATGATGAGGATGGCCTGTCCCTCGGCCTTGATCAGTGACAAGGCGGACCAAATATCCTCGCGCACCTTGGGTGCCAGACCTTCGGTGGCTTCATCCAGGATCAGCAGGCGAGGCCCGGTCATCAGAGCCCGGCCGATGGCCAGCATCTGCTGCTCGCCCCCGGAGAGATGGCGGCCGGGCTGATCCACGCGCTCAGCCAGGCGGGGAAACAGCTCAAAGACGCGCGCCAGCGGCCAGCGCCCGCCTCGACGGGCGGCGATGGCGAGGTTCTCGCCGACGCTCAGCGTGGGGAAAATCTGGCGCCCTTCGGGAACGAGGCCCAGCCCGGCGCGGGCGATCCGGTACGGCGGTGCCGACTGCATGGGTTTGCCGTCGATGAGCACCTCGCCGCCGGTCACGGGCAACATGCCCATGACCGCCTTGAGCGTCGTGGTTTTGCCCATGCCATTGCGGCCCATGAGTGTGACCACCTCGCCGGCATCGATGTGGAAATCAACCCCGAACAACACCTGGGCCTGCCCGTAGCCCGCGCACAGCTTGCGTACGTTCAGCATGCCTGCGGCTCTCCGAGATACGCCTCGCGCACCGCCGGGTTGTCGCGGATGGCGGCCGGTTCGCCGCAGGCCAGCGCCTTGCCGTAGACCAGCACAGTCACCCGGTCGGCCAGGGCGAACACGGCGTCCATGTCGTGCTCGACGAGCAACATGGTGATCTCATCCTTGAGTGCGCGCAGCAACCCGACCATGCGCGCAGACTCCTCCAACCCCATGCCGGCCAGGGGTTCGTCCAGCAGCAGCAGCTTGGGCTCGCAGGCCAACGCCATGGCCACTTCCAGTTGCCGCTTCTCGCCGTGGGATAAGGTGGCGGCCATCGCGGCGGCGCGATGGGCCAGCCCGACACGCTCCAGCGTGGCCATGGCCGGGTCCATCAAGGTACGTTCGCGCCGCACCGGTCGCCAGAAGTGAAAGCTGTGCCCACGATGCGCCTGAACCGCCAGGGCGACGTTGGCCAGGGCGCTGAGCTCGGGGAATATGGACGTGATCTGGTACGAGCGCACCAATCCGGCGGCGACGCGCCGGTGTATGGGCAGGTGGGTGATTTCCCGTCCATCGAAGCGGATGCTGCCTGCATTGGGTGCCAGTTCGCCGGCGATCTGGCTCACCGCGGTGGTCTTGCCGGCACCGTTGGGGCCGATCAACGCATGCAACTCGCCGGTGCGTACCTGCAGGTCCAGCGCATCGCTGGCGACGACGGCACCGAAGACCCGCGTCAGCCCGGAGACCGACAACAGCGGCTCAGCCACGCGCCGCTCCCGGGCCGGCGAGCAGGCCGAAGACACCACGGCGGGCGAACAACACCACCAGCAGCAGGATCGGCCCCAAGGCGATCCGCCAGCCATGCCCCAGCGGTTCGGACACCTGACCGAGCAACGGCGGAAGAATCTCCTCCAGCGCCAACAGCGCGATGGCCCCAAACAGCGGCCCGTACACCGTCCCCAGGCCGCCGAGGATGAGGATGACCAGCAGCTCGCCGGAGACGGTCCAGTGCAACTGACCGGGGCTGACGAAGGTGATGAGGTTGGTCATCAGCGCACCGGCGAGTCCCGCCAGCGCACCCGAGAGCGTGAAGGCCACGAGTTTGTAGCGTGTAGTGGCGAAACCCAGCGCGCGCATGCGCTGCTCGTTCTGCCGGCAGCCGCGCAAGACCATGCCGAAGCGCGCATCCACAAGCCGGCGCACCAGCAGTATCGCGGTGGCCAGCACGGCGAGGCACAGAAAGTAGAATGTGGTGTTGTTGTCCAGGTCGACACCGGGCAGCGTGTTGCGGCTCCACAGTACCAGCCCATCGCCACCGCCATAGGCAGCCAGTGAGGTGAAGAAAAAGAACACCATCTGGGCGAAGGCCAGGGTGATCATGATGAAGTACACACCCTGGGTGCGCAGGCTCAAGACCCCGATCAGCGCCGCCAGTACCGCAGACACCGCCATGGCCGCCGGCAGGGTGACCAGTACGCTGGCGCTGCCGGTCCATTCGAACAACCAGAACAGCCCGCTGCCTTCCTGCCGATGCCAGGCGAGCATGCCGGCGATATACGCGCCGGTGCCGAAGAATGCGGCGTGCCCCAGGCTCACCATGCCGGCGTAGCCGACGATCAAGTCCAGGCTCAGCGCGGCCAGCGCGTAGATGAGGATCCGTGCGCCGACGGTCACCAGATACCCATGCCCGGTGCTTTCGGCGATCCACGGCGCCAACACCACCAGCGCGGCGGTGGTCCACAAGACGATGCTGCGGCGCTCAGGCATGGACGGGGAACAGCCCTTGGGGGCGGATGACCAGGATCACCGCCATGAGCAGGTAGATGGCGATAGCCGCCAGCGCACTGCCGGCAGCATTGGCCGGCGCGGGCGAGAGGACCAGTGCGAACAGGCTGGGCAGGAACGCCCGCCCCAGGGTGTCCACCAGCCCGACCAGCAGGGCGCCGACCAGCGCACCGCGTACCGAACCGATGCCGCCGATGACCACGACCACAAAGGTCAGGATCAGGATGTTCTCGCCCATGCCGACCTCGACGGCGATCAACGGACCGGCCAATGCGCCGGCCAGGCCGGCCAGCAGCGCACCCAGGCCGAAGACCAGCGTGTACAAGCTGGCGATGTTCACCCCCAGCGCGGCGACGATTTCGCGGTGCGTGGCACCGGCGCGGATACGCATGCCCACCCGCGTGCGCTGGATCAGCCACCACAGGCCCACGGCCACGGCGATGCCCGCGCCGATGATGACCAGCCGGTACAAGGGGTAGGGTACCCCGGGGATGATCTCCACCGCTCCGGAGAGCGCCGGCGGGATATCCAGCAGCAGCGGCTGGCGCCCCCAGATCAGGCGCACGGCCTCATTGACCGTGAGGATGACGGCGAAGGTGGCCAGCACCTGGTCCAGATGATCGCGATCGTACAGGCGGCGGAACACCGCCAGCTCCAGCAGCATGCCGGCGATACCGCTGGCCAGCAGCGCGGCCGGCATGGCCAGCAGAAAACTGCCGCTGTGGCCGGCCACCGTCGCCGCGGTGTAGGCGCCGATCATGAACAGCGAACCGTGTGCAAGGTTCAGCAGGTGCATGATGCCGAACACCAGCGTCAATCCGGCGGCCATGAGGAACAAGGTCACGCCGAACTGCACGCCGTTAAGGGTTTGTTCGAGAAGCAGCATGGGGCGATCGGAGTTTTAAGTGTTAAGTTTTAAGTGTTAAGTCGGGACATCAGCGAAGATCCGTTTCGCGTACTTAAAACTTAAAACCTAAAACTTAAAACGTTCCCTCTCACATCGCGCACTCGCCCACGTAGGCGTCGGCGTGGTCGTCGAACACCTTATCGAGGGTTTTGTTGGTCAAGCCGCCGTCCTCGCCCTTGACCACCTCGCGGATATAAATGTCCTGCACCGGGTGCTGGTTGGCACCGAAGCTGAAGTCACCGCGAACCGACTGAAAGTCTGCCGCCTTGAGGGCGGCACGGAAGGCGTCCATGTCATCCAGGCTGCCACCGGTGGCCTTGAGGGCGGAGGCGATCAACTGCGCCGCGTCATAGCCCTGGGAGGCATACAGCGTCGGTGTGCGGCCGTACTTCTCGCGGAAGGCGGCAACGAACTCGGCATTGCCAGGCACGTCCAGATCCCAGGTCCATTGCGAGGCGTTCTTCACGCCCAGCGCGGCCTCGCCCACGGCGCCCAGCAGACGCTCATCGAAAGAGAACGCCGGCCCGTACAGCGGGATCTCGCCGGACAACCCGGCCTGGGCATACTGCTTGACGAAATTGATGCCCATGCCGCCGGGCAGGAAAAAGTACACGGCCTCGGGCTTGGCGTCGCGAATGGCGGCCAGTTCAGCGGCGTAGTCGGTCTGATTGAGCTGGGTGTACACCTCGGCGGCGATCTCACCGGTGTAGAAACGTTTGAAGCCGGTGAGCGCGTCCTTGCCCGCGGGGTAGTTGGGCGCAAGGATGTACGCGTTCGTGTGCCCGGCGTCACTGACGTACTGGCCGGTAGCCTCATGCAGATTGTCATTCTGCCAGGCCACATTGAAGTAGTTGGGGTGACAACCGCTGCCGGCGAGCTGCGAAGGGCCGGCGTTGGGGGAGATGTACACCACCCCATCGCGCACGACCTTGGGAATGACGGCCATGGCCACGTTGGAGAACACGATACCGGTCATGAGCTTGACGCCGTCACGGGCGATCATCGTCTCGGCGAGTTGGCGGCCGGTTTCGGGCTTGAGGCCGTCGTCCTCGACCAGCAACTCGACCGGAACCCCGCCGAGGCTGCCGCCGCCTTGCTCGATGGCAAGCTGGAAGGCATCGCGAATGTCCTCGCCGAGGTAACCACCGGGTGTCGACAAAGTGGTGACCATACCGATTTTGATAGGATCGGCGGCCTGGGCCGCGGCGACACCGAATGCCAGAACGGCCGCTGCCAATGGTGCAAGAACGCGCTGCATGGATGATCTCCCCCGGGGTTGTGCGATAGCTCGCCGCCATCGTGGTGCGGCAGCGTATGGAGGGTAGCACGGCCCGCGCCGCGTGGTAGCCTCCTGGGCGTGTTCGGCATGGGCATGTCAACGGGATTCGAGGAACTCGCAATGGGGCTATTCGAAGACTTCACCCGCGACCGGATCGAGGTCGCCGGCTGTTCGTTGAATGTACTCACGGGCGGCGAGGGGCCACCGGTCCTGCTGCTGCACGGGTATCCCCAGACCCACGTCGCCTGGCACGCGATCGCCCCGCGGCTGGCCCGGCGGCACACCCTGGTGATACCGGACCTGCCCGGCTACGGGGACAGCGAGGGGCCGCCGGCCGATGCCGCGCACCGCGGGTACAGCAAACGCCACATGGGCGGGATGCTGCTGGCGCTGATGCGTGCCCTGGGGCATGAACGTTTCGCGTTGGCCGGCCACGATCGCGGCGCACGCATCGGCTACCGCCTGGCACTGGATCACCCGGGCGTATTGAGCCACCTGGCGGTGCTGGACATTATCCCGACCCTGGAGGTCTGGGAGGCCATGCGGGCGCCGCAGGCTCTGGCGACCTACCACTGGCCGTTGCTGGCGCAGCCGGCACCGTTGCCGGAGCGGTTGGTGGGTGCCGATCCAGACTTCTATCTTGGGCATTTGATCGACCGCTGGAAGGGCAAGGGCGCACGGCTGGACGAACGGGCGCTGCACGCTTACGCGGCGGCGTTCCGCAAGCCGTCGGTGATCGAAGCCACCTGCGAGGACTATCGCGCCGGTGCCGGCGTCGACGTGGACGATGACCGTGCCGATCGCGACGCCGGCCGGCGCATCGCCTGCCCGGTGCTCCTGCTGCGCGGCCGTCAGTATCTGCCCGATGGCTCATCGGCACTGGCGGTGTGGCAGCGCTGGGCTGTTTCGGTGTCCGAGCGGGTCCTGGACTGCGGTCATTTCATCGCCGAGGAATGCCCCGACGACACCGCGGAGGCGTTGGAGGGCTTTTTCGCCGGCCGGCCTTGATGGGGTTGCACCGCCGGCTTCACGGGGTGTACCAGACCGCCCGCCGTGTGCGGGACAGTCTCGGACACAAGACGGGGATTGCCGCAAGACTGAAGGCGCTGCGTGCCGACCCAGGACTGCCGGCGTGGGCGCCGGAGCGGCGTGCCGCGTCGGTGGCGTTTCTGGCGCAGCACTTTGGCGCCTACCGCGACACGCGCTGGCACGAGTACCTGGACCGGGCCCGCGGTCAGTGCGATGCGGACGTCGGGTTTCTACCCTCCGATGTATTCCACGGTGTGCTGTTGCCCCGGCTCAATCCGCGCGAGCGGATGGCGCCGTATATGGACAAGAACCTCCACGATCGCCTGGGCTTGCACGGGTTGCCGCCCACGCTGGGGCGGATCGTCCGCGGCCGCTTGTTGGGGGCGGATTACCGACCGATCACCGTGTCCGCGCTGCTCGAACGCGCGGGGTCGGACGCGTACGTTTTCGTAAAGCCATCGCTGGGGCTGGTGGGCGGCACCGGCGGTGGCAACAGTGTGCAGCGGGTGTCGCCGGTGGCGCTGTCCGCGCTGTTGGATGTGCTGTGCCGGGGTGAGCGGGAGTGGATCATCCAGCGCCAGGTGTTCCAGCACCCGGAATTGGCGCGGTTGCATCCGACGTCCATCAATACTCTGCGTGTAATGACCTTGCGCGCGGGCGGTCGGGTACAGGTGATGTGTACGGTGGTGCGTATCGGCTCCGGCGGTGAGGTGGCGGACAACCTGGATCGCGGCGGGGTGATGTGCGCGGTGCGTGATGGCCGTCTTTGTGGGCTGGCCTACGACGGGCAGGGGCGGGGCAATGCGGTGCATCCGGATACCGGGGTGACCTTCGATGGCGTGAGTCTGCCGGCGCTTGCGGCGGTGGAGGCGATATGCCGTGAGTACCATGATGGCTTTGCGGACATGGATTTGATCGCCTGGGATGCGTCAGTGGACCGGGACGGACGGCCGCAGATTCTTGAGCTCAATGTGCGCCGGCCGGATGTGCGCATCCTGCAGCGGGTGGCCGGGCCGGTGTTCGCGCCCTGGTTGCCCGAGTTGATGGCGACGGTGCGGGTGCGGTGCTGGGGGAGCGTGTTGTATTAAACACACCGTCGTCAGTTCTTCAACTCGCCCTCTGGGCTGAAGGCAGCCGGGTTCTTGTGATAGCCCGGCCCCAGGGTCAGCGGGCGGTCGGGGTTGGCCGACTGGTCCAGGCTGGATACCAGCTCGCGGCCCAGGCGTTGAAGCTCACGTCCGTCCTTCTCATCCAACACGACCACGTCCACACGGTAGGGCACGTCTTTCTGCACGCCTGAGAGGGCGGGCGACTCGAACACGTATTTGGTCTGGCCGGGGCGGGCGATCTGGCGGATGACGAAGTCGTCGCCACCGGCAGGGTTCTGAAGACGGGCTTCGACGATGGTGCCCGGCGGCAGCGGCGGGCGGGCGGCGACGCGGACGCCGTAGCGCACCTCGCCGATTCGGTAGTTGAAGAGGAACCCGCCGCCTTCGTACACGAGCCGCTCGTCGATCTCCGGTTCGGTACAGCCGCCGGCCACCAGTGCGAACGTGGCCACCAGAATCAGGATGCCGATGCGTTTCATAAGACACTCCTAAGGTTTATGCCGACGCGCCTGATACCGACGTGCCTTGGCCACGTTTCCGCAGCTGCGCATGTCGCACCAGGTTCGGCTGCGGTTCTTTGATCGATCGACCAGCAGCCAGTGACAGCGCGGGCAACGTTTGATAGGGGCCGCATCGGCCCGAAACAGCAGGCGAATCCCCGAGTCGAGGATGATCAGGTCGATATCGGCTCCGTCCGACAAGGCCAACGCGGGTCCGCCGACCCCGTTTTTGAAGCCCAGGCGCCGACCGGCTTGGGCGAACCGTTCGATCAGATCGGCAATGGCCTCATCGCGCGTCCGGTCTCCGTCGGGCGAGAAGGCCGCGTGTACCGCTTCGCGAACGGTGGCGATCCTGTCCAGCCAGAGGCGGGCGTTTGCATCGCTCGCGATCGGTGCGGCCACTACCGGCATGTCGGTGGCGAAGCGATGGGCGGCGAGGGCGAAATCATTGATATCGCCCACGGCTTCGAGCTTATCGAAGCGGCGCTCCAGGTCGTTGCGGTAGCAGACGGTGTTGACCAGGTCCAAAGCGACCGCGCCGGAGACGAACTGGTGGTTGGTCCAGATTGAAGTCATGGCGATACTATAACCTGCAAACTGCATTTTACCAGTTACACTTCCAGCGTGTGTCACCGGTGTTGCACGCCAGCGGCGCGCGCAACCTCTGGCGGGTCGGGGATCATGTGGCATGGCCTATTTTCTTCAGCAGTGCTTCAACGGTTTGCAGGTGTCGGTGTTCTATGCGCTGACGGCGTTCGCCTATGTGCTGGTGCACGCGGTCACGCATCGGATCAACCTGGCGTACGGTGCCGTGGTCATGGCCTGCGGGCATCTGATGATTCTTCTGGCCCTGGGGCCGCTGAGTTGGCACATCGACAACCGTGCACTGTTGCTGGGGTTGAGCGCGGCGATCGCCCTGGCGGCAGCCTTGGCCTACGGTGCGTTCATGGGGGCATTGCTGGAGCGGGTGACGCGGCGTGCGTCGGGCATGGCGGTGCTGGTGGTCAGCATCGGTCTGGCGATTGCATTGGAGGAGGGTAGCCGTCTGTCGGCCGGTTTTCGCGAGTTGTGGATCGCGCCGGTGGGGGGGGAGCCGGTGGTGTTGTACGCCGCGCCCGGCTTTGTGCTGGCCGTCTCGCAACTGCAACTGGCCGTGATGCTCACGGCTGCGGCGGTTCTGGGTGCGGGGCTTGCGGTACTGAACCGGCACCCCGCCGGGCGCCTCTGGCGGGCGGTGGCCGACGATGCACGCATGGCAGGGCTGTTGGCGGTGTCGGTGCGCAAGGTGGTCATAGTGACTTCAGCGGTCAGTTGCCTGATCGCCGGTCTCGCCGGTGTGTTGTCGGGGTTGACCTACGGCACGGCCAGTTTCTACAACGGCCTGGTCCTGGGACTGAAGGTGTTGTACATCGTGGTGTTGGGTGGGCTCGCAGCCCCGGCGGGTGCCATCGCCGCAGCCGGAGCCTTGGGTTTCGTGGAAACCCTCTGGTCGGCGTACTTTCCGCTGGCCTGGCGAGATGCCGCAAGTTTTGCCGGCTTGACGGTGTTTCTCGCGATTTATCGCGCCGGGTTGAATGACGGGAAGTAGCCCCCGTCGCCACTATGCTGGACGCTGCCGTATGGTCGGGGAGCGTGACGCTGCTGCATCACAAGATGCCGCAATAGCACATATCGCCAATGGTGTACTCTCTAAGGGTGCGCAGATAAAAGTACGTCACTAAATGCAATGTGCAGAAAATATTTCTGCGCTCGAAGTTTAGCGACAATTATTTCCAAAAATAATCCCGGCTGGCCACACGGATACTTGCCTGCTAAAAAAGCGGCTGCACAGCGCGCCTCCCATACCCGGAACGAGGCAGGACCACGTAGTGCAGCTACCCTCCACTAACCACACCAGTAAAGAGCGCGTCACATCGCGCCGGGGGATTTCCAGGTCATGGAATATTTCGTTCAGCAGCTGATCAACGGGCTGACACTGGGCTCGATTTACGGGCTGATCGCCATCGGCTACACGATGGTCTACGGCATCATCGGCATGATCAACTTCGCCCACGGCGATGTGTTCATGGTCGGGGCCTTCGTTTCACTCACCACCTTCCTGTTGTTGCTCGCCATCGGCGTGACGGCGTTGCCGTTGGTGCTTCTGATCGTATTGATCGTCGCGATGCTGATCTCATCCGCCTGGGGCTGGACGGTCGAGCGCCTGGCCTATCGGCCCTTGCGTGGGTCCTTCCGTCTGGCGCCGCTGATCACCGCGATCGGCATGTCCATCGTCCTTCAGAACTTCGTGCAGCTCACCCAGGGGGCGCGCAACAAGCCGCTGCCGCCGCAGATCCAGGGCGGTGTGACGGTCATGGAAGGCAGTACCGAACACGGCACTATCCTGGTCCAGCTTTCTTACATGCAGATGATCATCATGGCGACCACGGTCGTGTTGATGATCGCCTTCTCGATGTTGATCGCCAAAACCTCGCTCGGACGGGCGCAGCGCGCCTGCGAGCAGGACCGCAAGATGGCTTCCTTGCTGGGCGTCAACGTGGACCGCACGATTTCCCTGACCTTCGTCATGGGTGCGGCGCTGGCCTCGGTCGCCGGTCTGATGTTCATGCTCTACTACGGCGTGATCGACTTCTACATCGGCTTCATCGCGGGGGTGAAGGCCTTCACCGCGGCGGTGCTCGGCGGTATCGGCTCCTTGCCCGGCGCCATGCTCGGCGGGCTGCTCATCGGCCTGATCGAGACCTTCTGGTCAGGCTACTTCAGTGTGGAATACAAAGACGTGGCAGCGTTCTCGATCCTCGCCATCGTCCTGATCTTCCTCCCCTCGGGGTTGTTGGGTAAGCCCGAAGTGGAGAAGGTGTAATGACCAACGCTCCACGCCCCAACCCCGTGCTGGCGTCCCTCAAGGACGCCGCGATCACAGCGGCGCTCGCTGCCGTGCTATTTGTGTTGTTCCTGGCCGTACGCACAGATATCGAGATCGGCGGGCTGCAACTGACCTACCGCTGGGACTTGTTCTTTGAAGTGCTGGCGATCGTCTTCGTCGGCCGTCTGGTACTGAACTTCCTTATCGGCCGACCGGGCGGTATCGGCGTCAAGGCAAAGCTCAAGTCGATGGCCGGTGTACACGCAGGCTCCGCGCAGAAGCTCGGCCGCTTCACCATGCCGATCTTTATCGTACTGGCAGTCGCCCTACCGTTCATCATCATGCAGTTCTTCCCGCAGCGGGAGCGCCAGCTCATCGACCTGGCCATCCTGATCATGACCTACGTCATGCTTGGCTGGGGCTTGAACATCGTCGTCGGTCTTGCCGGTCTGCTGGACCTGGGCTATGTCGCCTTCTACGCGGTGGGGGCGTACTCCTTCGCGCTGCTCGCGCAGACCTTCGGGTTCGGGTTCTGGCTGGCGCTGCCGGTAGCCGGCCTGCTGGCTGCCTTGTGGGGGGTGATGCTGGGCTTTCCGGTGCTGCGATTGCGAGGCGACTATCTGGCGATCGTCACCCTGGCCTTCGGCGAGATCATCCGCGTGGTGCTCCTGAACTGGTACCAAGTCACCGGCGGGCCGGACGGTATCTCGGGTATTCCCAAGCCGACCTTGTTCGGGCTGGAGTTCGTGCGTGGGGACGAGGGTTTCGCGGCGTACTTCGGCATGCCGTTCGACCCCATTCATCGATTCGTCTTCATGTACTTCATCATTCTCGCCCTGGCTCTGCTGACGAACTTCATCACGCTGCGCCTGAAGAAGCTGCCGGTGGGCCGCGCCTGGGATGCCTTGCGCGAGGATGAGATCGCCTGCCGGTCACTCGGTATCAACACCACCAACACCAAGCTGACGGCCTTCGCCATCGGCGCGATGTTCGGCGGGTTCGCCGGTTCGTTCTTCGCCACCCGCCAAGGCTTCATCTCGCCAGAGAGCTTCACCTTCATCGAGTCGGCCATCATCCTGGCCATCGTGGTGTTGGGCGGGTTGGGTTCGCAGATGGGTGTGGTGCTCGCCTCGGTCGTCATGATCGGCGGTATCGAGCTGCTGCGTAACCTCGGCTTCCTGCAGCAGATCTTCGGTGCCGGGTTCGACCCCACCCAGTACCGCATGCTCATCTTCGGACTGGCGATGGTGTTGATCATGGTCTGGAAGCCGCGCGGCCTGATTTCCTCCCGGATTCCCTCTGCGGTGTACAAGGAGAAGAAGGCCATCGGGGCCGATGCCGTGGCACAGGGGGAGGGGCACTGATGAGCACCCAGAACCCATCCCGCAAGTGGCAAACCAAGCCCGTGCTCACCGTCGAACACCTGACCATGCGCTTTGGCGGTCTGATCGCGGTCGGCGACCTGTCGTTCGATGTGGGGCGCGGAGACATCACCGCGCTCATCGGCCCCAACGGTGCCGGCAAGACCACGGTGTTCAACTGTGTCACCGGCTTCTACAAACCCACCGAAGGGCGCATCACCATGCGCCACGGCGCAGGTGGCAACGATGCGGCACTGCGGACGCTCACACAGAGCGGCCGCCAGTGCCTGGAGACCGACGAAGGCTCTTTGTTCCTGCTCGAGCGCATGCCGGACTTCACCATCTCGGCCCGCGCCAAGGTGGCGCGAACCTTCCAGAACATCCGCCTGTTCGGCGGCATGACGGTGCTGGAGAACCTGCTGGTCGCCCAACACAACGTGCTGATGGCCGCCTCCAAGTTCACCCTTGCGGGCATCTTCAACCTGCCGGGGTACCGCAAGGCGCGCAAGGCGTCCATGGACAAGGCCGTGTACTGGCTTGAGCAGGTCAACCTTCTCGATCGTGCGGACGATGCGGCGTCGGATCTGCCCTACGGCGACCAGCGCCGCCTGGAGATCGCCCGCGCCATGTGCACCGAGCCGCACGTGCTGTGCCTGGACGAGCCGGCCGCGGGCCTCAACCCGCGCGAGTCCGCCGAGCTCAACAACCTGTTGCGCTTCATTCGCTCCGAGCACGACACCGCCGTGTTGCTGATCGAGCACGACATGGGCGTGGTGATGGAGATTTCCGACCACATCATCGTGCTGGACTACGGTAAGAAGATCGCCGACGGCACTGCCGATGAGGTGCGCAACGACCCGAAAGTGATTGCCGCCTACCTGGGTGTGGATGACGAAGAGGTCGAGGAGGTTGAAGAGCAGTTGCACGGGGGGGCCGACAAATGAGTGACCAAGTGAAGCAACCGTTACTCTCGGTCGAAGGCGTGCAGACGTTCTACGGCAAGATCCAGGCGCTCAAAGGCGTTGACCTCACGGTGAACGAGGGCGAGATCGTCACCCTCATCGGGGCCAACGGCGCTGGCAAATCCACCCTGATGATGACCATCTGCGGCGACCCGCAGGCACGTGAGGGGCGCATTCTCTACCGCGGTGAAGACATCACCCGATTGCCGACGCACCAGATCATGTCCAAGGACATCGCCCAGTCCCCCGAGGGCCGCCGGATCTTCGGCCGCATGACGGTGATGGAAAACCTGCAGATGGGCGCGGCGGTGACCAAGGGTGAGCACTTCGAGGAGGACCTGGAGAAGGTCTTCGTGTTGTTCCCGCGGCTGAAGGAACGGGCCGTCCAGCGTGGCGGGACGCTCTCCGGCGGTGAGCAGCAGATGCTGGCCATCGGACGGGCCTTGATGAGCCGGCCGCGCTTGTTGTTGCTGGACGAGCCCTCGCTGGGCCTTGCACCTCTGGTGGTGAAACAGATTTTCGAGGTCATCAAGGATCTCAACCAACGTGAGGGCCTGACCGTGTTTCTGGTCGAACAGAATGCATTCCACGCCTTGCGGCTTGCACATCGTGCATATGTGATGGTCAACGGCAGTATCACCATGAGCGGCACCGGCAAGGAGCTGTTGGCCAAAGAGGAGATTCGCGCGGCCTATCTGGAAGGGGGGGCCCACTGATGAACCTGCTCTGGGAAATCTCGTTCGGCGAGTTCATCCTCGTTACCTGCATCCTTGGCGGCGGCGCCGCCTGGATGACCGGGCGCGCCATGGCATCCACATGGAAGCCGTACTGGCAGATGGTCCTGTATATGGTTCTGCTGGGGTTGGCGGTTCGTTTTATTCATTTCAGTTTGTTCAGCGGCACTTTTTTCCTGCCGCCGGCAGGTTTTGCGACAGCTGCCTACTACTATGTTGTGGACTTCGTCGTGTTGCTGGCCATTGCCTTGACCGGGCATCGCTATACCCGTGCCAAGCAGATGAGCACGCAATACAGTTTCCTGTACCTGCGCTCCGGCCCGCTGGCGTGGCGTGATCGTTCCGGTGGTACCGTCTGACGCAGCATCAGGTGTTTACTCGACCCGGGGTTGGCATGGGCCGCCCCGGGGGTTGGAACCCGCCGGACGGGAGGGTCAAGTCCCGTCAACAGCGGAAGGCGTGACCGCGTGATCCGCGACGGGCTTTCCGTTTTGATCCTGAGGGAGAAGAGAAGACATGAAGAAAAGCGTTCTCTGGGCAAGTGTGTGTCTGGCCCTCGGTGCCGGCAACAGCGCGTTGGCCGACATCACCATCGCAACGGCTGGCCCGATGACCGGCCAATACGCCGCCTTCGGCGAGCAGATGAGAGCTGGTGCCGAGCAGGCGGTGGCCGACATCAACGCCGCCGGTGGCGTGAACGGCGAGATGCTCAAGCTGTCCGTGGGCGACGATGCCTGCGACCCGAAGCAAGCGGTGGCCGTGGCCAACCAGTTTGCCGGTGAAGGCGTGGTGTTCGTTGCCGGTCATTTCTGCTCCGGCTCGTCCATCCCTGCCTCGGCCGTGTATGCGGACGAAGGCATTGTGATGATCTCACCCGCCTCCACCAACCCCAAGTTCACTGACGAACGTCCGGGCGAAGGCGTCTTCCGCGTCTGCGGTCGTGACGACCAGCAGGGCGATGTGGCCGGTTCGTTCCTCGCCAACGAAATGGCGGGCATGAAGGTCGCCTTCGTGCACGACAAGACGGCGTACGGCAAGGGCTTGGCCGATGCGACCATGGCCGCGTACGAGGCTGCCGGTGGCAAGCCGGCCATGTACGAAGCCTACACCGCTGGTGAGAAGGATTATTCGGCACTGGTCTCCAAGCTCAAGTCCGAAGGCGTCGACGTGCTTTACGTGGGTGGTTACCACACGGAAGCCGGCTTGATGGCCAGACAGATGAAGCAGCAGGGCATGACCACCAAGATCGTCTCCGGCGATGCGCTGGTCACCGATGAGTACTGGGCCATCACCGGGGACGCCGGCGAAGGCACGCTGATGACCTTCTCGCCCGACCCGCGCAAGAGCGAAGCCGCCGCCCCTGTGGTTGCTGAGCTGCGTGCCAAGGGTGTGGAGCCGGAAGGCTATGTGCTGTACACCTACGCGGCCATCCAGGCGTGGGCGCAGGCGGCCAGCACTGCCGGTTCCACTGATTTTGACGGTGTGGTCGATGCCCTCAATGAGGGTGAGTTCGACACGGTGCTCGGCAACCTGTCCTTCAACGACGTCGGCGACGTGACCCTGCCCGGTTACGTGTTCTACGAGTGGAAGGACGGCAAGTACGACTACTTCGAGCAGTGATCGGCTCGTAGCCCGATAGTCGGAACCTCAAGCCCCGGCGCCTGCGCGCCGGGGCTTGTTTCGTTTTGGGCAGGCACTTTTTCCGACCGCTGCGCTCCCGTAGCTATTGCAGCATCGCGGCGATGATCGCCTCCGGCGCATCGTCCTGGACGAGGTGGCCGGCATTGGGCACGGTGATCAAATCACCGCCGGTCAGTATCCCGGCGAGTTTTCGTCCCTGGGCGATCGGAATCCACTCATCCTTCTCCCCCCATAGCAGTCGCACCGGGCAGGTGAAGTCGCCGTAACGGGGTTCGATCTGGTCTGTATAGGCTTGGTCCATCTGCGCGATCTGCCTGTAGAAGGCTGCCTGGCCGATCTCGCCTTGCCAGGGCGACATGTATGCGTCGAGTGCTTCCTGTGAGAGGGGTGCATACGCTGCCCCTTGCAGGTAGGCGCGTAGCAGGGCGTCGTGCGCATAGGCCGGCAGGCCGGCGAACGCCGCTTCGTAAGCGCGCACATGCTGTACGAAGGGTGAGCCCCAGGGGGCGATGGCGACAGGGTCGATCATGGTGAGTCGGCGATAACGTAAGCCGTCGAGGTAATAGGCCCGCAGTGCGGTTGCGCCGCCGAAGTCATGGCAGAGGATTTCGGGCTCATCGAGCCCCCACTCTCGGATGAGCGCGGCCAGAATGGCATTCTGGACGCCCAGCGAGACGTCCTGGCCGTGACGTTTTTCGGACTGGCCATAACCGAGCAGGTCGTAGAAGTAGACGGTCCAGCGGCTGGTCAGCAATGGGGCGATTTTGCGCCACACCTGGGCGGAAAATGGGGTGCCGTGGATGAGGACCAGTGGCGGACCCTGACCAATGGATCCCCAGGCCACGTGTTGTCCGTTGAGTTCGAAGCGTTGTGTCAGTTTCAGCATAGGAAGGCTCTAGGTAACCGTTTAATTCGATAAAAAGGTTACCATGTAGGCGGTCGTATGCAAGCCCATATCGGAGGTGATCAGTTGTCTGAGGTGGATCCATGGCCGGAATCGGCCTTTGTCGGTGGGCATCCTGCACTGGATTTCGTCAATACGGTGGATGATCACGATAAGCAGCGAACCCGCAGTCGTATCGGAGACGGTCGGGGTTTCCTCGGTTGGGCGCGTGCGTCGCGAGCGTTTACCTCGGCGCAGCTGTGTGTGCTGGAGGCGATGACGCGAGTGCATAGTCCCCCGTGGTTGGAGGATGTGCATGCGCTGCGGGAGACGGCGCATGCGGTGCTCAGTGCGTTGGCCGCAGGAGGGGAGCCGCCTGCTGGGCAGTGGGAGGTCTTGGAGTCGGCGATGAGGACTGCGCTCGACCGAGCAAGTCTGCGGCATGAGGAGGAGGGCTTCGTCTGGAGGCCGCGGTGCGAGGATGCGTCGTGGGTGGTGGATGTGTTGGCGTTGTCGCTCGAAGATCTGTTGCGAACTGCGGATTTGCGGCGCTTGCGGGAGTGTGGGCGTTGTTCGTGGTTGTTTATCGACAGGGGGCGTGGGCGGGGGCGACGGTGGTGCGATATGCGGACTTGCGGAAACCGGGCCAAGGTTGCGGCGTTCAAGAAAGGGGGCGGGTGAGGCGTCTTGCGTGGCGGGGGTGTCGGGGTGCCGGCCGGGGTGCCGGGGTTCCCGCCCTCCGGGCCGGGTGGGTTCTGATCAGACTCGCTGTGAACACGTCCGTGTGAGCTCGACGGCAGCATCCATGCTGCCGACGGTCTGATCAGAACCCACCCGACCCGAAGGGCTGCGTTTGGTGGCGGTTGATGGGCGGCTTGGCATTCTTGGTGACTGCTTGTCAACGATGTCAGGCTGCTTCGTTCAACCGCTGACGCAGTGCGGCGGTGTCCGGCGTTTTTGTCGTGAAGATCTTGAATGCCTCGACACCTTGGTGGAAGAACAGCTCGTAGCCGGTGATGACCTCCAGGCCCGCGTTGCGGGCGTCGATGAGGAACTCGGTTTCGATGGGGGTGTAGACGGCGTCGAAGGCCCAGCGTCGCCCGCCCAGGAGCGCCTTGGGGACGGCGGTGCCGGGGATGGTGGACATGCCGATCGGCGTGGCGTTGATGACGCCGTCGCTGCCGGCGAGGGCTTCGGCGATGTCGTCCGTGACGGCTACGCGTAGGGCTTGGGACTGGGTGAGCAGGCGCTGGCTCAGTGCCTGGGCTTTGTCGGCGTCATTGTCGACGATGCGGATGTCGTGCGCGCCCAAGGTGAGCAGGCCGAAGGCGATGGCTTTGCCGACGCCGCCGGCGCCGACGAGGGCAACCGCGCCTGGGGCGGCGTTGGCGAAGGCGTGGCGGTAGGCCTGGATGAAGCCGGTGTAGTCGGTGTTGTAGCCGCGGTGGGCCTTGTCGTCGAATACGACGGTGTTGCAGGCGCCCATGGCCTGTACCCGCGGGTCGTCGACGGCGAGGCGGTGGAACACTTCTTCTTTGTAGGGGTAGGTAATGTTGATGCCGCGGTAGTGGGTGTCGGCGCAGTCGTCGAAGACCTGGTCGAAGGTCTTGTTCATGGCCGCGGGGATCAGTGGCCGGTAGTCGACGGCCAAGCCGCACAGCTCGCCCGCGAGGCGGTGCAGCAGGGGGGATTTCGAGCGGCCGATCTGGTCGCCGATCAAGCCGAGTTGGACAGCTTGCATGGGTGAGGTCCTCAGAATCCTGCCAGTCGGGGCAACCAGGTCACGAGGCCGGGTATGAAGGTGATCAGGAGCAGCACGATGATCTGGGTGAGGAACATCGGCAGGATGGCCCGTGTGAGTCGGGCGATGCCGACTTTGGCAATGGAGTCGGCCACGAACAGGCACAGGCCCATGGGTGGGGTGGTCAGGCCGATCATGAGGTTGAGGATGACGACCATGGCGAAGTGGGTCGGGTCGATGCCCATCTGCACGGCAATGGGGTGAAGGATGGGTACCAGTACGAGCATGGCGGCGGTGCCTTCCAGGACCAGGCCGATGAACAGCAGCAGGAGGTTGACGATGAGCAGGAACATCCAGGGCTCGGTGATGTTCGCGACGACCAGGGCGCTGAGGCTTTGGGGTATCTGGGCGTAGGTCAGCAGCCAGTTGGCCAGCGCGACGCTGCCGATGACCAGGAGGATGACGGCGGAGTCGCGCATGGCACGGACGAACAGGCCTGGGAGGCTGGCGGGTTTGAGGGTTCGCAGCACGAACAGGCCGGCGATCAGGGCGTAGAAGGCGGCGAATGCGGCCGCTTCGGTGGGGGTGACGATGCCGCCGACGATGGAGCCGACGATGAACACGGGCATGGCCAAGGGAACGATGGCGGCCTTAAGTGCGCTCCAGCGTTCACGGGCCGGGACGCGGGGGTGGCGTTGGGCGTACTCGGGGGTAAAGAAGCGCACGTACACGGACAAGGCCACGGCCAGCAAGATGCCCGGCGTGACGCCGGCCAGGAACATGGCCGGCACGGACATGTTCTGTGCGATCAAGGCGTAGATGATTACCGGGATCGAGGGCGGGATCAGCGGGCCGATGACCGATGAGGCTGCGGTCAGTGCCGCGGCGAAGGGGCGCGGGTAACCTTCCTTTTCCATGGTGGGGATGAACACTCGGCCCAGGGCGGAGGTGTCGGCGACCGCCGAACCGGACAAACCCGCGAAGACCACCGAGCTCCAGATGTTCACCTGTGCCAGCCCGGCGCGAAGGTGGCCGACCAGGGCGTTGGCAAATCGGATGATACGGTCGGTGATGCCGCTGGCGTTCATCAACTCGCCGGCCAGGACGAACATGGGTATGGCCAGGATGGCGAACGAGTCGATGCCGGCGAAAATCCGCTGCGCCACCAGGGAGAAGGGGAACGGGGTGCCGGCGATGAAGGCGGCGGCGGCCAGTATTACGGCAATGGCGATCGGTGCGCCGATGACCAGCAACAGTACCAGCAAGCCGACGGCGCTCATTGTGCATCACCGGCGGGCAAGGTCGTGCCGCCGCTGCGTCGGTCGACGATGTCCAGGGCGGCGGCCACCAGCAGGCAGCCGCCACCGATCATGATGGCGGCATTGGCGTAGATCATGCGCACGCCGATGCCGGATGAGAGAATGCCGCCCCGACGCACCATGAACAGATAGCCGGACACCACCAGGATGCCGCCCACGGCAATGACCGAGGCATCCACGAGCTTGCCCAGATGCGCCGCCCACCGCCCGCCGAGCAGGTCTGCCAACAGGGTGAAGCGCATGTGCTGCCCACGGTTATAGGCCAGCACGGCTCCGAACATCGTGCCGTAGACCATGGCGTACTTCGCCAGCTCCTCGCTCCACTGGAACGGGGCGTTGAAGACGTAACGACTGAGACTGCTGGCCAGTACCACGCCGAGCATGGTGGCGCAGCACAGACCGGCGAGTACGGCCATCAGGCGGTCGAACAGCGTTCGGGCGGTGGCAATCATGGCAGGGCCTGCAACGGAAGCGGGTGTCGCGATGACGGGGCGGAGCGCCGTAGCGGTCCGCCCGCGCGGTGGGGTGCTTACTGGCCGGCTTGCGCCTCGGCCACGGCCGCCTCCAGATCGTCGATCCAGGCGGCGTCGATGGTCGTGGCCAGCCAGGCCTTCACCGCCGGCTGGGCCACGTCGCGGAAGGCGGCCAGTTCCTCGTCGGTGGGTTTGTAGATCTCCATGCCGTTCTCGGCCAACGCGGTCAGCCCGGCGGCTGAGTTGATCTGCTGTACGGCCCGCCCGGCGTTGCCGGCGATCACAGCGTTGCGCCGCAGCAGCGCTTGGTCCGCCGCCGACAGGCCTTGATACACCGTCTCGTTGATCAGCAGGAAGTCAGTGCCGTAGACGTGCTGGTCCAGGGTCAGGTACTTCTGAAACTCATAAAACCGGTTTGCGAAGATGACCGAGACCGGGTTTTCCTGTCCGTCCACCACACCGGTGGCCAATGCCGTGGGCACCTCCGGCCAGGCGATGGGGGTGGGCTCCCCACCCAGGGATTTCACCATCTCCACGAACAGCGGGACGGTCATGACGCGGATCTTCAGCCCCTCGACGTCATCGGGGCTTTTGATCGGACGTTTGCTGTTGGTGAAGTTGCGAAAGCCGGTTTCGCCGTAGGCGAGTGTCCGAAGGCCGCTGGTTTCCAGGCAGTGCTGTGCGAGTTTGTCGCCGAACGGGCCGTCCAGGACCGCCCAGGCCACCGGTGCGGACGGGAAGATGTACGGCGTATCGAGCACGGCGGCTTCGGGGCAGACGTTGGCGAAGGGGCCGGACACCATGGTCATGGTGAGGGTGCCGTCCTGGACCGACTGGACCAAGTCCGTCTCGCCGCCCAGCGAGCCGGAGTCGAACAGCTTCACCTCGATGCGCCCACCGGATTCGGCCTCGACCAGTTGCTTGAACACCAGGGTGGCGGCGCCTTTCTTCGAACTGGTCCACTCAGGCGGATCGACATGGGCAAGTGTGAGTTCGATCTCTGCGGCCACGGCGGTGCTCGGGCCGGACAGCAGTGCGAGCACCACGGCAGCGGACGTCAGAAGCGTCGGTTTGATCATGTGTTGTCTCCTTCGGGGGCTGGAGGCTCTGGAGGCCTTCGAGCAAACTATAGTCATTCGTTATCATTTTCGACCAATGAAATTTCAAGCCTTGGTTAGTTTCTGTAAGTTATGAGTGTTCATGTTTTATAGGTTAAAAACGGTAATATCGTATGAGTGAACAAGACTGGAGGCGCTCGATGTATAACCAATCGGAGATGACGTGGCGATAGAATCTAATTTTTCATACCCATACAGATAACCGTATCGTTCATCTTGACTTGCCGATGCGTATTCACGGAAAACCGCTCTGGACAACCTAAAGTTGTAACCAACGACATCGAACCCCGGCGCAATCGGGGCATGGACCCAAAGGAGACAACCTTGAACATTCGCAGATTTATCGGGGCCGCCCTGGCCATCGCCCTGGCGCCGTTATCCACCGCCTCGCTGGCCGAGTACCCGGAGCGCGAGCTGCTGGGTGTGATCATGTGGGGTGCCGGTGGTGCGACCGATACGGTGGCGCGCGGCGTAGGCCCCCACGCCGAGGCGGTGTTGGGGCAGAAGATCGTCATGCTCAACAAGTCCGGCGGCGCCGGGGCGATCTCCACCGCGTACGTCAATGCGGCGCCGGCCGACGGCTACACCGTGCTCTTCGGGGCGGAGAACCCGCAACTGCACAAGGTTCTGGGTGTCTCGCAGATCGACTACAACGAGATGACGCCGATCAACGTGCTGGCGCGTGGCATCGTCGTGATCGTGGCCAACAACGATCAGCCGTGGACCACGTTCAAGGAACTGGTCGAGGACGCCCAGAGCCGGCCGGGCGAGATCAAAATGGGCTCCACCGGCCCCGGCGGACTGCCCCATGTGGTGGGGTCGCTGCTCAGCGCCGTGACCGATTTCGAGGTAACGTCGGTACCCTTCGACGGCGAAGGGCCGGGGATCACCGCACTTCAGGGCGGGCATGTGGATTTCATGCCCACGGGCCTCAGCGCCGCGGCTGAGCATATCAAGGCCGGACGCGTGCG
This sequence comes from uncultured Candidatus Competibacteraceae bacterium, assembly GCA_965652545.1. Classification (GTDB taxonomy): domain Bacteria; phylum Pseudomonadota; class Gammaproteobacteria; order Competibacterales; family Competibacteraceae; genus CBFGWV01. Next base: position 21,702 of record CBFGWV010000015.1, read on the forward strand.
CGTGCTGGCGGTGGTCGACACCAGCGAGGTCGAGGCCTTGCCGGGTGTGCCGCCGGTGACCGCCGATTATCCGGGCTTCGCGAAGTACTTGCCGTGGGGCCCGTTCTACGGTGTGTTTGTCAGAAAGGACGTGCCGGATGCCGAGAAGGCCGTGCTGGTCGATGCCTTCCACAAGGCAGCCGAGAACCCGCAGTTCGTCGAGATGATGGTCGGCCGCGGCAACATCATGATGAACATCTCCGGCGATGAGGCCGATGCCTTTCTCAAGCAGTGGCAGTCCATCACCACCTGGATATTGCACGATGTCGGCGAGACCAAGGCATCGCCGGCGGACTTCGGCATTCCCCAACCCTGAGCCCGGCAGCCATGAACGACACCCGCAAGCGATTGCCGGGCGAGGGCGTGTTTTGCGTGCTTCTGCTGGCGTTCAGTGTGTTCGTGCTCTATCAGGCCTACGGCATATCGGGCCTGTCGTCGGTGAGCGCCGCCGGCGTGTTCCCGATGCTGGCCGCGGCCGTGATGTGCATCTGCGGTGTCGTCACGGTGTTGCGTACCCGGGGGCTGCCGGCCCCCGATACGCGGGGTCCGACGGCCTTCGCCCGCGTGGTGTTGCCGCCGACGATCACGGTGTTCCTGGCCCTTGTCGTGGCCTACATGTTGAGCTTGCAGTGGCTGGGTTTCCTGCTCAGTTCGTTTCTCTTCCTGCTGGCGTCGATCGGCTATCTGTACCGCCGCGGACCGGTGCTCACGCTGGTTGTCAGCGCGGCCGCTCTGCTGGCGGTATGGCTGGTGTTCCGGGTGGTGTTTTCGGTGGTCCTGCCCGCGGGTGAGATCTTCCGGTGAGTCCAGCCCTCGAGTATCTGACGCTGTCGTGGCTGGACCCGTCGTTGCTGTTGTTGACGGCCGCCGGCACCCTGGCCGGGGTGTACATCGGGGCGATACCCGGCCTGTCGGTGACCATGGCGGTGTCGATTCTGATCTCCTTCACCTTCACCTGGGAAGTGAACGACGCTTTGGCGCTGATTGCGGGCATCTTTATGGGCGGTGTGTACGGCGGCTCGCGCACGGCCATCCTGCTCAACATCCCCGGCGCGCCCAGCGCCATCGCCACAGCGTTGGATGGGTATCCGTTGGCCAAGCGCGGCGAGGCCGGTGCGGCCATCGGTTTGTCGACGGTGATGTCGGTGATCGGTGGATTCGTGGGCATTTTCGCCCTGGCGGTCGCCGCGCCGCTTCTGTCCGACTTCGCCCTGAAGTTCGCCCCGCGGGACTACCTGCTACTGGCTATCATCGGCATCCTGCTGGTGGGTTGCCTGTCCGGCGAGTCCCTGGCCAAGGGCGTGTTCGCCGGTGCCCTGGGGGTGACCATCGGCATGGTGGGGTTGGACCCGATGACGGCCGAGCAACGCTTCACTTTCGGCTCGATCAATCTGCTTGGCGGCATTCCCTATGTGGCAGCGATGATTGGTTTTTTCGGCGTGGCCGAGGCGTTGGTCCAGTTACACACCTTGAATACTCCGGCGATCAAACAGAATGTGGCCAAGATCGTTCCCTCCTGGCGGTTGGTGCGGAAGTTCTTGCCTCTGTCGCTGCGCAGTTCGGCCATCGGGGTGACCATCGGGGCATTGCCGGGCACTGGGGGTGATATCGCCGCGTTGATGGCCTATGACCATGCCAAGCGCTCGGTGAAGAACCCTGAAACGCCTTTTGGCGAGGGGGCGTACGAAGGGCTGGTGGCGCCGGAGTCGGCCAATAATGCGGCGGTGGGTGGGGCGTATATTCCGATGCTGACGCTGGGCATCCCCGGCGATGCGGTGACGGCGGTGATCATCGGTGCCTTATATATCCACGGCTTGCAGCCGGGGCCGATGATGTTGATCGAGACGCCGCACCTGTTTTGGTTCACGGTGGGCAATCTGTTGTTGGCCAATATTTTTGTGCTGGTGTTCGGGCTGACGGGGATCCGGGTGTTTACGAAAATCGTGGAGTGCCCGAAGGGGGTGTTGATCCCCTTGATTCTCGTGCTCTCGGCGGTGGGTACGTACGCGATCCAGAACAATCCGGTGGATATTTACTGGATGCTGGGTTTCGGGGTGTTGGGTTATTTCCTGAAGATGTACGGCTTTCAGGTGGGGCCGATCATCCTCGGGGTGATTCTGGGGCCGTTGATGGACGTCTCTTACCGTCGCGCCATGCTTTCGTCGCGTGATGACGTGGGGGACTTCCTGTTGCAGATGGTCAGCTCGCCGCTGTCGCTGGTGCTGTTGTCGTGCCTGGTGTTCATCCTGCTGGGGCAGACGCCCCTGTGGTCGGCGATCAAGCGGCGGTTGAGGCAGGGGCGCACCTAGCCCCGCTGCCCGACCCAGATGGCTCCGTATGGTGGCGCGACAGACCCGCTATGGGCGCCCCCTGGGATCGCCGAGTTGTACTCGGCAGCCGGCCGCAGGTCGGCCGTTTTGATGCACCAGCTTACCCCTCCAAAGCCTCGATCACCCTCGGCAGCCGCGACATGTCGCTCAACCCTATCGCCCCCACCGCTTCCAGGTCCGCAAGATTCTCCCCAAACCCCAGAACCCGCATACCCGCAGCGATGCCGGCGCGGGCGCCGAACACGCTGTCCTCCACCACGACGCACGTGGCCGGGTCGACTTGCAATTGGTCCGCGGCATGCAGGTAGAGGGCCGGGTCGGGTTTGAACCGGCCGATCTGGTAGGCGCTGTAGATGTGTTCGCCGAAGCGGGCCAGCAACCCGGTCGCGGTCAGGGTGGTGCGGATTTTGTCGAGGGGGCCGTTGGAGGCGACGGCGACGGGGACGGACAGGGCGGTCAGCGCCGTGTGAATACCGGGGATGGCGGTTACGCGCTGTGCCAGCATTGGGTACTCACGGGCGCGGAACTCATCGAGGAAGCTCGCAGGTAGGGCATGGCCGAGCCAGTCCTCGACTGTGCGTAGGCAGTCGGACATGCGCTGGCCGTAGAAGGATTCCAGCAGTTGCTCGACCTCGGATGAGATGCCCATCTCGATCAGCATGTCCACCATCAGCCGCTTGGACATGGGTTCGCTGTCGACCAGTACGCCATCGCAATCGAACAATACGGCATTGACCGGCATAGACGACTCTCTTGGGTTGCTGAGGGCGACAGTCTCCCTTGTCGGGCGGTTTTCAGGCAACGGGAAGGAGGCTGTTGGCGCGGATGATCCACACCAGGATGCTGATGGTGATGAACGAGGCCACGGTTGCGGTGACGAGGGCGGCGGCGCAACGCTCTTCTTGGGCGTATTTCTGACCGATGATGGGGTAGATGCTCAGCATCGGCGCGCAAGCGAGGATCAACGCGGCCAGTTGCAAGGCCGGGTCAATCGGCGGCAGGAGCAGGAGCGCGATGAAGACGGCTGCCGGGTGCAGCAGGAGCTTGCCGGTGACGATGAGACCGGCGTCGAGCGCCATGCCTTTGGTCTTCAGGCCGACGAGTGTGCCGCCGATGACGAACAGCGACACCGGTGCCGAGGCCATGGCGAGCATATCGATGGTGCGGGCCAGTGGCTCGGGCAGGCGAAGGCGCAGCATGGCGCTGGCGACGCCGGCAATGATGGCCAGGATGATCGGGTTTCGGAGCAGTCGGGCGAGCGCGGTGGCGACGGCGGTCCAGGGCCGTTGGCTATTGCCGCGGCTTTCGGCCAGAGCGAGGACCAGTGGGATCATCAACAGGTTCTCGATGATCATGGTCAACGCCAGCGCTACGCTGGCGGTCGGGCCGACCAGTTGCAGTGCGACGGGATAGCCGATGAACGCGCTGTTGGAAAACGACATGCCCATGCCGGTGATGGCACTGGCTGGCAGGTCGCGGTGCTGTACGAGGCGGGCGATGCCGATGCCAAGGGCCAGCATCGCCAGGGAGCCGGCGGCATAGGCGAGCAGGTAAGGCGTGTTGACGATCTCAGTAAAGGCGCGCTGCGACAAAGCGTTGAACAGCAGAGCGGGCAGGGCGAAGTGGATGACGAACAAACCCAGCGCACGCACGTTGGATTTGGCGAACACGCCGCTGCGCACGGCGGCGAAACCGAGCGCGATGATCAGGAAAATCGGCCCGGTGATGCTGAGGATCTCGAGCAACTGCGGTCTCCGGGCGGTCCCGCCGGTCAGGGCGTGAGGCTGGTCTCGATCAGCGCATCATTGCGTGCGGCCAGCTCCACGCCTTTGCGCACATGCTCGGCCAGGACCCGCGCGGCGCCATCGGCGTCGCGGCCGATGACGCGCTCAAGTAGTTCATGGTGCTCGTCTGCTGCGTCCTGTCCGCGAAACTCCAGGGCCTGGACCTGGTAGCGCAGAAAGTGGTCGTACACCGCGGCATGGACGCGCATCAGTGAGGCCGAGCCGCAGGCGGAGATCATCGCGGCATGAAACTCGCGGTCGTAGCGCTTCCACAGGCGTCGGTCCACGGCTTCGCCTCGGACCATTTTCCCCTCCAGCGAGGCCAGCTTGTGATGGGCGGCGACCACCCGACCCTCCCAGTCGATGTCGCCGTTGGCGACCGACTGGCGCAGGCCGTGGCATTCCAGCAGCTCGCGCAGCTCGGCCACCTCGAACAGGCCGCGCATGGACACCGGCGAGACGCGGAAGCCTTTCTGGTCCTCGGTGGCCGCGAAGCCGTCCGCGGCCAGGCGATTGAGCACCTCGCGCAAGGTGCTGATGCTCACACCGTAGGTCGTCTTCAAGGTGTCGAGCTTGAGCTTCCGACCGGGCTCCAGCGACCCGAAGATGATGTCGTCTCGGATGCGGCCATAGACCGAGCCGGCAACGGTGGCGCCGGGGCTGTCGATACGCGGGTCGGTAGTCGTCGGCACGGCGCGGGTCCTGTTTGCTGGGCTTCTGACAAGCTAATGGGGGCAAGGAGAATATGCAATTTTCTGCTTTGTCCTATGTTTTATGCCTCTGTCGATGCCGGGAATTGACCCTGTGATGATGATGCGGCGCATGCAGGCGCTCACCGGTGTTGCGCCGCCAGACGGATCGGGGCGTTGGCGGCGCCGAACTGCTGATAACCCTTGCGCTGGAGGATTTCGAAGAAGAACCGGCCGGCGAAGGTTTCAGTGTAGACGTGGAAGAATTCGCCGTCGGCGTCGCGGTCGTACAGCACGTCGTTTTGCCGCAACTGCGCCAGCAACGCGGCGTCCAGCCCGAAGCGGGCGTCGAGGTCGTCGTAGTAGTTGCCGGGAATGTGCAGCAGCCTCACCCCCGCGCGGCGCAGACGCGCTACGGTCGCGAACAGGTCGGGCGATGAGAAGGCCACCTGCTGGACACCCCCGCCACGATAGGTGGTGAGGAAGTCCGCCGCCAGCGTGCCCTGCGCCTGCGAGGCATTCAAGGCGATGCGGATGCTCTTGTCGCTGGATTGGACGACATGGCTTTGAATCAACCCGCTGGGGTCGGGGATGTCCAACTCGCCGGTGGCGTCCAGGTCGAAGACCGAGCGGTAGAACAGCAACCACGTCAACAAGGCGCCGTGAGGGATGACCTGCGAGAGGTGGTCGATGTGCTCCAGCGGCCCGTCGGACTGCGGCGGCGGGTCGAGCAACTCGAAGTCCACCTCCCAGATCGACCCTTGGTCGCCATAGCGCTCGACCAGATAGATCAGGCTGCCTTCGAGGCCGAGAATCGCGGGGATTTCCAGCTCGCCGGGGCCGACCGACTGGCGGTACGGGCGGCACAGATACGCTTCGGCCCGTTCGATGGCTGTGCGCGCATCCGCTACCCGCAAACCCAGGGCGCAGACCGAGGGGCCGTGTAGCAGATTGAACGCGTGGGCAAAGCCTTCGCTTTCGGCGTTGACGACGAGGTTGATACCGCCCTGGCGCCACAAGGTCACGGCTTTGGAACGGTGCTGCCCGGCGAGGTGAAAGCCCAAGTGCCCCAACAGGGTTCGGAGCTGGGCCGCGACCTCGCCATCCACGGCAAACTCGATGAACTCCAGTCCGTCATAGTGCAGCGATGGGGGTAGCGTCCAGCCCGGCGGTGGCGGCTCATCGCCGAGGCGGGCCAGTTGCTCGCGCAGGTAGACCAGCGAGCGACGGCCGTCGATGGCGATCTGTCGTGCGGGTGCTGCGCGGAACTGATCGTTGAAGACCTCCAGCGACAGCGGGCCGTCATAGCCGGTGTTGAGCAAAGCCTTCATGAAGTCCAGCAGGGGCAGCCGCCCCTGCCCGGGAAAACAGCGGAAGTGCCGACTCAAGGGCAGCACGCCCATGTCCATGTCGGGGGCGTCGGCCACCTGGACCAGGGCGATGCGGTCGGCCGGGATGGCGCCGATCGCCGCCAGGTCGAGCCCGCGCGCGAGGATGTGATAGGTGTCCAGGATAGTGCCGACTGCTGGGTGATCGGCACGGCGAACGGCCTCCCAGGCGTCGCGGTAGTCGTTGATGTGCCGTCCCCAGGCCAGCGCCTCGAAACCGATCCGCATCCCGCGGGCTGCGGCGCGCTCGCCCAACTCGTGCAGATCGGCTGCCGCCCTGTCGATACCGCCGCGGCTGTCGGGGGCGACGGAGCTGCACACCAGCAACAGGTCAGTGCCCAACGCCTGCATGAGGTCGAATTTGCGCTCGGCGCGATCGAACGCCCTCGTGCGCTGGGGTTCGGGCAGGCCTTCGAAGTCGCGAAAGGGCTGAAAGGCGACCAGTACGAGGCCGAGGTCGTTGATCAGCTGCCCGGCGTCGGATGGGCTGCCGTCATAGGTGAGCAGGTCGTTTTCAAAGATCTCCACGCCCTGGAAACCGGCGGCGGCTATGGCCTCGAGCTTCTCGGCCAGCCCACCACTGAGTGAAACCGTTGCTATTGAGTCGATCATTCGGAAACTGCCGCGACAATGGTCCACACTGGGACATTACTTGTGCCGCTGTGTTATGGAAAATGAGCATTTTCCGCTATGAATTAACCACCCGGTTATGTCTCAGGGGTGCAGTCAAGACGCCGATCGTGTGGTCACAGCACTGACCACGTTAGGCAATCACAAGGAGCCTGTCCTATGTCCCTGGCTGAAATGAACTGCGAAGCCTGCCGCGCCGACGCCCCGCGCGTCAGTGACGAAGAGTTGCGCGAACTGATGCGCGATATCCCCGATTGGACGGTGGAGGTGCGCGATGGCGTGATGCAACTGGAGCGGGTGTTCCGCTTCAAGAATTTCAAGACCGCACTGGCGTTTACCAACCGGGTCGGCGAGATTGCCGAGGCCGAGAGCCATCATCCGGCCCTGCTCACCGAATGGGGTCGTGTGACGGTCACCTGGTGGTCGCACAAGATCCGTGGCCTGCACCGCAACGATTTCATCATGGCCGCCCGTACCGATCGCTTGGAACGGGACTGAGCCCGGCGCAGCCGCCGGGGCGTCGTCCCCACTCAGGAGTCGTCGACCAGGCTCTCGATGGCCGTGAGAAACGCCGTGGCGGCCGGCGATGGCCTGACACTCGAGAGAACCGCGTAGTACCAACGCGACGACTGCACCGGCGCCTGAACGGGCACGACGAGTTGGCCGCTCTTGAGCAGGTCATCGATCAGCCCCTGCCAGCCGAGCGCAAGGCCCCGGCCGGCCATCGTCGCCTGAAGCACGAGCTGATATGTCGAGAAGGTCGCCTGCGGTCCTGTGGGTACCCAGTCCAGGCCGTTGGCCAACCCCCAGTCGCGCCAGGTGATCCATGCTCCGGACTTGGGTTGCTCATTGTGGTTGAGCGGCAGGTCACGCAATCGGGTGATGTCGGCCGCTTCGGGATGTTCGGCCAGGAAAGCGGGCGAACACACCGGCACCACCGCCTCGGGAAACAGGCGTACCGCGTGGGACGGGACGTCGGCCGGATCGGCGAGCACAAAGGCGACATCACTCTCACGCATATGGCGGGCCGGCGACAGATGTGCGGAATTGATCTGCAAATCGATCGTCTCCAACGCCAATTCGTTCATCGTCAGTCTGGGCATCAACCACAGCGTCCCGAATGCGAAATCCAACGAAATACGCAAGCGCTGCTTGGCGTTCTCCTGTCGGAATCGATCGACCACGTAGCGGATCCGGGTCAGTGAGGCGCTGACCGCCTCGTACAAGGCCTCACCGTCGTCGGTCAGCGTCACACCTTTGTGCCGGCGCACGAACAGGCGTCGCCCCAGCATATCCTCCAATAAACGAATTCGATGACTGAGCGCAGGCTGAGACAGGCCGAGTTCCTCCGCCGCCCTGGTAAAGTTGCCGGCCTGAGCGGCTTTCTCGAACGCGACGAAGTGTGTGAAGTCGAGCAAGTCATTCGTCACGGTTATGGCCCCGATTCATTTCAGCCGTCTTCACAGGCCAGATTACGCGATGGTAGCGTCTGGCCGGTAGTACGGCGATTCCTGAAAACAAAAGGCCGCCTCCACCTGCGGATACGGCGGCAATCGGCAACAACACCAGGAACAGGAGGGATACATGTCCGATTCTCCTCATTCACATAAATTCGTGACAGGGGCATCCGGGATCTTCCGCGATGTCAATCCACCCATGGCCACCATGTCGAAGCTCATCATTCTGGGTTTCGTGTTGGCCGGCGCACTGGCGCCCGAGACGGTGGGCAGCGTCTTCGATGGGCTTCAGCAGTGGATCCAGGGCACGCTGGGCTGGTACTACATCTTGTCGATGTGCATCTTCATGTTCTTCGTCTTCTGGATGATCGGCTCGAAGTACGGCGATATCCGCTTGGGCAAGGACGATGAACGCCCGGAGTTCTCCACGTTCTCGTGGTTTTCCATGCTCTTTGGGGCCGGTATGGGCATCGGGCTGTTGTTCTGGTCCATCGCCGAGCCGATGTATCACTTCCAGGCGAACCCATTCCTTGCCGAGGGTGAGGCACTCACCATGGCAGGTGCGAACAAAGCCTTGCAGGTGACGTTCCTGCACTGGGGACTGCACGGCTGGGCCGTATACGTCATCGTCGGTATGGCGCTGGCATACTTCTCCTACCGCAAAGGCCTGCCGCTGACGATCCGTGCGTCGTTGTACCCCATTCTCGGCGACCGCATTTTCGGGCCCTGGGGGCATGCGGCCGATCTGTTGGCGATCTTCGGAACCGTATTCGGCGTCGCGACGACTCTGGGGCTGGGGGCGGGGCAGATCACAGCGGGGCTGAACTACCTCTTCGGCGTACCCGACACCGCCTGGGTCCGTTTTGCGTTGATCATGTCGATATCCGCCATCGCCACGCTCTCGGCTGTCTCCGGAGTCGGTCGGGGTATCAAGATCCTGTCCGAGATGAACATGTGGTTGTCGATCCTGCTGATCACGATCTTCCTGGCGGTCGGTCCGACCGTATTCGTGCTTGGCTTGTTCGTCACCAATGTGGGCGACTACATGATCAATTTCATCCCCTGGGGTTTTTGGGTCGACCCCGATCCCGAGCGCCAATGGCAGGGTTGGTGGACGATCTTCTACTGGGGCTGGTGGATCGCATGGGCGCCGTTCGTGGGTATGTTCATCGCCCGCGTCTCGCGTGGCCGGACGATCCGGGAGTTCTCCATCGGCGTACTGGTCGTCCCGACGGTCATCACCTTGTTCTGGATGACAGTGTTCGGCGGCACCGCCTTGCACCAGGAGTTGTACGGTACCGGCGGCATCATCGAGGCGGTCAACCAGGACATTGCCAAGCCCCTGTTCACCACGATCGAAAATCTCGGCGTGGGCTTCTTCGGCAACGTCATCAGTTTCATCTGCCTGATTCTCATCATTACCTACTTTGTGACCTCGTCCGACTCTGGAACACTGGTGGTCACCACGCTGATATCGATGGGCAAGGAAAATCCTCCGACCAGCTACCGGATCTTCTGGGGCATGGGTGAGGGCGCGGTGGCTGCGGTCCTGCTCTACTCGGGCGGGCTCAAAGCCTTGCAGACGGCCTCGCTGGCAGCCGGTTTTCCGTTCTCGATCATCATGTTCATCATGATGTGGGGGCTCGTGCGGGCGCTGGGCAATGAGCCGTCCGTTCTAGCGGCCAAGCCGGCCGTCGTCACCGGATAGGACCACAGCGGCTTAAGCGCAGGAGAATACAACCATGTACAAAAGCATCATTGTCCCTGTGAATCTCGGGCATACCGGCGCCTCCGACAAGGCATTCGAGACCGCCTGCCTGATCGCCCGTTCGTCAGGCGCGAAGGTTCGTGTGCTCACCATCGTGCCTCACATCGACGACAACCTGACGCGCCGGCCGGAAGACTCGCTGCCCGAGTTGGAGGCTTATGTCGCATCCAAGGCCGACGCCGGTGTGGATATGGAGCCGGTATTACGTACTGGCGCGCCACACCGGGCCATTCCGCGGGCTGCCAAGGAGTTCAACGCCGATCTCATCGTGATGAACTCCCATAACCCACGGATTGCCGACTACCTCATCGGGTCGACGGCCGGCCATGTGGTCATGCACAGCGAGTGCTCGGTGTTCATCGTTCGCTAACGGGGTGCAGGGAAATCCGCCTGCTGACTGCCGGGGGGTTCACGCCGACGCGCTGTGAACACATCCGTGTGCGCTCGACGGCAGCATCCATGCTGCCGACGGTCGGCGTGAACCCCCCGGCAGTCAGCAGGCTCGCCGTCGCGACGATTTGATCGGCCTACGCCGTCAGCGGCATGAACCAGACGATGGCCGCACAGGTGGCGATGCCCACGATGACGTTCATCGGTACGCCGATACGAAGAAAGTCGCCGAACGTGTAGTTGGCCGCGCCGTACACCAGGGTATTGGTCTGATAGCCGATGGGTGTGGCAAAGCTGGCGCTGGCGGCGAACATCACGGCCACGACCAGCGACCGCGGGTCCAGCCCCAGCGAATGGGCCAGGCCGATGGCCAGTGGGGTGACGATGACGGCCACCGCGTTGTTGGTGACGATCTCAGTAAGCAATGATGTCAGGAAATAAATTCCCAGCAGGCAGACCAGCGGTGATGCGCTGGCCAGCCACGGAGTGACGTTGTCGACGATCAGCGCCAGCGCACCGGTGTTCTCCAACCCCCGCCCTACGGCCAGCATGCCGAAGATCAGCACCAGGACGGTGCCGTCGATGGCGTTGAGGGCTTCTTCCAGGTCGACACAGCGCAGCGCCATGATGGTCGCGGCGGCGATGATGGCCAGCCCGGCGATCGGCATGACGTCGATTGCCGCCAAGCCGACGACGGCGACCAGGGCGCCAAGGGCGAGCGGGGCTTTGGAGCGCCGGTAGGGCCGGCTGCGGGCGCCGGTGACATCGAGAAAATCGCCTTCGCGGGCCATGGCGTCGACGGCCTCGGGGGAGCCTTCCACCAGGAGGATGTCGGCGGCACGCAAGCGCACGGTGGCGAGGTCGGGGCCGGCCAGATGGCGGTACCGATGGACGGCGAAGGGCACGATGTTGAAGCGGCGGGTGAGCTCGAGGTCGGCCAACGTCCGGTGTACGCCGCGTTGATCCGGCGCCACCACGGCCTCGAAGACGCGGGTTTTCTCGCCGCTCTTGAGCAACCGTCGGCCGAGCCCGGAGACCAGGCCGGGAGTGTGGTTGAGCGTCAACACCTCGGCGGTCGGTGCGGTGAGTACGAGACGGTCGCCAGCTTTTACTGTCTGCGCGGCGAGGTCGTCACGCAGCACGAGTCCATGCCGGATCAGTGCGATGAGGCGGATGCCCGGTCGGGCGAGCGGGGCGGTTTTGGCATAGGTCTGACCGATGAAGGCCGCATCCTCCTTGATGCGCACCTCGGTCATGAATTCCTTGTCGTCATTGGACTCGCCGAAGTCTTTGACATCGGGGCGGTCGGGTAGCAGCCAGCGGCCGAGGATCAGAAGTGTCGCACCGCCGGTTGTGGCCACGACGAGACCTACCGGCGTGATCTCGAAAATGCTGAACGGCGCAAGCCCGCCGGCGACCGCCACACCGTCGACGAGCAGGTTGGTGGAGGTGCCGATCAAGGTGCAGGTGCCGCCGAGAATGGCGGCGTAGGACAGCGGGATCATCAGTTTGGACGACGGCATGCCGATGGCTGCGGCAAGGCGTATGACGATGGGGATAAGCACCAGCACCACTGGCGTGTTGTTCATGAATGCCGAGGCGAGCATCGTGCAGGCCAGGGTTGCCACGAGAGCAAGACGCGGCCGGTGGGCGGCCCAATCGGTGACGCTCACCGCGACCAGTTCCAGCAGCCCGGTGCGGATGAGCGCGCCGGTGAGGATGAACATGGCCGCGATGGTCACCGGCGCACTGCTGGAGAACACCGACAGCACATCGTCGGTGTCGATCAGTCCCAGTACCAGGTAGACCGCCGCGCCGACGGCGGCAATCACCGCGGGTGGGCGGATCTCCGAGAGAAACGCGACGAACAGCACCCCTAGCAACACCAGGGCCACGATCGCTTCGTGACCGGCCAGCAGCGAGTCGAACACGCCATTACTCCTTTGGGGGGTAAACAGGGAATTTTCAGGGGCGGTCGGAGAATACCCGCAGCGCCTCGGCACATGCGCCAAGCGTGTGGTAGTCGCACTTGGCCCCGGCGATGCTTTTACGGTCGGAGGTCCTGCGGTTGTCGCGGGTGAGGACCCGATACCAGGCACCGTGGCGGTGATCGATGAAGTGCGTCCAGCAGTAAGCCCACAAGCGGTCGTACCAGCTGAGGTATCGTGCCTCGCCGGTGGCCTGTGCCGCCCAGGCGGCTGCCGCGATCGACTCGGCCTGCACCCAGAAGTACTTGTCCGTATCACAGACACGGCCATCGGGTGCCAGTGAGAACATCAGCCCACCGTGTTCGTCGTCCCAGGCCAAGTCAACGGCCCGGTCGAACAAGGCCGTGGCGCGCTCGACCATCCAGGCTTCCGGCCGGTGATGGTGCAGAATCAGCAACAGCTTGGCCCACTCGGTCTGGTGGCCGGGCTGGAACCCCCACGGCCGGTAGAGATTGGCCGGGTCGTCACGGTTGTAGTCCCAGTCGATCGACAGATCCTGGCGATAGTGCTCCCAGACCAGACCATTGCCTGGCGACGCCAGCTCCACAGTGAACCGGTGGGCCAGCGTGGCGGCACGCTCCAGGAACGCGGCCTCGCCGGTGGCTTCATATGCGGCCAGCAGCGCCTCGCAACTGTGCATGTTCGCGTTCTGGCCACGGTAGGCGCTGACGGCCGACCAGTCCGCGGCCGCCTCGTCAGCGTACACCGCTGTGTCGGCTTGCCAGAACCGGCGCTGCATCAGATCCGCGGTAGCGTGAATACCTGCCCGTGCCGGTGCGATACCCGCGGCATGGGCCGAGGCGTAGGCCAGAAGCACGAACGCCAGGCCGTAACAGTAATTCGTGCTGTCCACCGGCCGGTTGTCGGCCAGCCGCCAGTGATAGCCGTCGACATCGTGCTTGCGGTGGACACCTTCGATATAGCGCAGGCCGTGTTCAACATTGGCCAGATGGCGCCGGTCGCCGAAGAGGCGATACGCCGTCGCATAGTTGAACACCAGCCGGGCGCTGCTCACCAGATGCCGGGTCAGCGGCTCGAACACCCGGCCGTCGTCGGTAAAATTCTGTACGAAGCCGCCGTTGACCGAATCCACCACAGCGGAATCGTAAAAGTCCAGAATTGAATGGATGTGCCCGGTCAGAAAACCAGGGTTGCGGAAATCCAACGCGTCGGTCCTGTGCGATTGAACGGCTAATCATTTGCACGTTCCACCCGCCGATGGCAAGCCTAAGGATAAGAAACGTGTCGACCATTCACCCTACACAGCCCGGACGGGACGACAGCGTGCTGTTCCAGACGCCGCGTCTGCAGGTGAGGCTCCTGAAAACATCGGATCTGAACTGGTTCCACCTCTTGTGCAGCGATCCCACCATCCTGCGCTATACCGACGATGCACCCTGGACGTTGGATGAAACCGCTCGTCGCCTGCCGGAGTTCGTCGCCAGCGGTGCCGATATGCATGCTGCACTGCGGATCTGGGCAGTCTGCGAGCAGGGCGGGGCGCCTGTGGGGACGTGCTCCCTGGAGCGCAACGACGATGGCGTCCTGGAGATCGGTTATCGCTTGCTCATACCGTGTTGGGGCATCGGATATGGGCGTGAGCTGGCACACGGCTTGGTGGCGCACTGCTTGGCAGCGCTGGGTGAGCCTCGCCTGCGGGCCATGGTGTATGCGGACAACACGGCATCCGTGCGCATTCTGGAAAACGCTGGCTTCACGCTGCGCAAGGCTTTTTGGAATCCGAAGCGGTCGCTTGTGGATCGTGAGTATGAACTGCTCGCGTGAGGGCGGCCTCAGGCCGGTGCCGGTTCGGCCGGGTCCAGTATCCCGGCAGCCAGGAAGACGGCTTGCGGCGAGGGCGTCGCTTCCAGCAGACGGTAGGCGTTGGTCTTGTTGACATCGAGAATGACGGTGTGGCCGTCGTGGGTGACGTAGTCGATCTTGCCGTAGTCCAGATCCAGCCGTTGGCGCAGGGCACGGACGGCCTCGGGCACGTCGTCCAGCGTTTGGCGGACGACGGCATTGCCGGCCTTGACCAGCGGGGTGGGGCAGCCGAACCGCACCGCGTAGTCGCGATGGCCGCAGAACAGCCAATAGCGGGTCCAGTACAGCCCATCCTCGAACTCCGGTGTGAAACGCTCCACCAGCAGCGCCGGGTCCGCCCACACCCAGGCGGGGACAGCACCCGCGTCCTCGAGTATCGGGTAGTTGTGGGTGCCGGGCCGGCGAGTGATCCACCAGGGCAGACGTTGGCGCAGGCCGACGAGCAGCTTGCCGGTCCAGCGGCCGTGGCGGGCTTTCATCTCCGGCAGGCCGCCGTAGTTGCAGTTGCTCTTGATGATCACCGGCCCGCGATAGCCGTCGTCGGGACCGACCGTATGCGCGCTGTAGCGGCGTCGGGAGATGTCGGCCACGCGGGCGTTGAACGCCCGTGGGTAGCTCGCGCCCAAGGCCAGAATGCGCTCGGGTACGGTGGTGAGGTCGATGTGTACCAAGGCGAGGTCCGCCTGTGGCGCTTGCGCACCGTCACGCACGACATGGACGGTGATGCCCCATTGCCGCCACACCTGCGCCAAGTGCGCCGCGTAGTACTCGCCCGGCCAGGGGTCGGTCGCGCCCAGCAGAATCGCTACCGACCGCGTCGTCATCGAGACGCCCCCGCGCACCCTGATACCATCGCACGTCGTGTGAACCGTACTGGAGTGGTCAATGGGTTGGTTTTCCAAGTTGTTGGGAGGTTCGGGGGCGCAAGCCGCACCGCAGGCAGAGGAGCCTGCCGTCGCCTATGGCGAGTTCAGGATTCAGCCGCAGCCCATGGCCGAGGGCAGCCAGTTCCGCACCGCTGGCTTGATTCTGCGCGACTATCCCGAAGGCACGCGCAGTGTGCGCTTTATCCGCGCCGACGTTCACGGTAGCCGCGACGCCGCCATTGCCCACGCCCTGAGCAAGGGGCGGCAAATCATCGATGAGCAAGGCGAGAACGTGTTCAGCGACAAGGGTTTCGTCTGAGACACGTGTTCAGGCCACCTGATACAGGTTCAGCCGCCGCGCCGGCACGCCCTCGGGCAGGGGGCAGGCCGATAGTGCCGGGTGGGTCAACGGCTGGTCGGAGATGATGTATCCACCAGGTTGGACCAGCGCCGCCAGGTAAGGCGCCATCCACGCCGCCAGGGCCTGGTTGTCCGCCTGCACGCCGCTGCCGATGTCGGTGTGGGCAAGTATCGCACCCCGGCCAAGGCGCTCCACGCTGGCGGGTAAGGTGTCGTGCAGCTCGCCCAGGAGCAGATGTTCGTCATCCGGGACGCAGTCGGGGTGGGCGGCGACATGCCGCTCGAAGACATAAATGTCTCGCTGCGGCAGGGTCTCGCGCAGGTGATCGTACGTCCGCCCGTTGCCCAGGCCCAGTTCCAGGACATGACCGGTGCGCGTGCCGATCAGGCCCGCGACATGGTTGAGGCAGTCGCGCTGCGCCTGCATGCGGCGGATGAAACTGTCCAGTCGGCTCATTCAGGATGCGTCCTTCGATCAACGGTGTTCGCGAGGGCGGCATGATGGGCGATAAGCGCGACGGCGTCGACAGGGCCGGGCCGACTCAGGTGTCGGCCGGTCTGCTTACCTCGTCCTCCCCCGGAGGGGTGTGAGGGCCTTCCGGGGGCTGTGGGCCGTCAGGGGACTGCGCGCCTGGCTTGTCCAGGGAGATCGCCGTCGAGGTGCCGGTATCTGACGACACGATCCGCATCGGCGGTGCGTTTCCTTGCTTGTCCTCCCCCATATACAGCGTGATGTGGGGGAACGGAATCTCCACCCCATGTTCGTCGAAGACCGTCTTGATGAACTCGTTGTATGCCCGGCCGGCCGCCCATTGCTGTCCCGGGAGCGTCTTCAGCCGTCCGCGTACGATCACGGCCGAGTCGGCGAACTGGGTGACCCCGTGCATCTCCAGCGGGCCGATCAGGCTCTCGCCGATTTCGGTCGCCGCCAACCGGTCGTAGGCCTCGTGCATCAGGGCCTTCACCTCGTCGATGTTTTCGCGGTAGGCCACACCGATCTCGGCCACGTGGTAGCCGAAATGACGCGTGTGATTGGACACGCTGTCCACCGAGGAGAAGGGCACGATGTGGTAGACGCCGTGCAGGTCGCGCAGGGCAACCGAGCGGATGGTCAGCCGCTCGACGACCCCGGTGACGCCGCCGGCACTGACCACGTCCCCTTCGTTCATGGCGTTCTCGAACTGAATGAACGCCCCGTTGATGATGTCCTGCACCAGCTTCTGCGACCCGAAGCCGATGGCCAGCCCCAGCACACCGGCCCCTGCCAGCAATGGGGCGATGTTCACGCCCAGCTCGGACAAGACCAGCATCCCGACCAGGACGACCAGTGCAATGCTGAAGGCGTTGCGGAACAGCGCCAGCAAGGTGCGTTCGCGGGCCGCGGATGGACGGCTGGCCCCGGCAACGAGCCGGTATTCGATCCACGAGGAGACGCCCAGGTGCACGGCAAAGGCCAGTAGCAGGATCAGCATCACCGAAACCACCGCGCCGGAGACTCGCTCGCCGCTCTCGCTCGCCAGCCAGCCCAGTACGTCGATGATGGCCCAGGCCTGCACGATGGCCAGGAGCACGACCACGATGACGACGACGCGCGCTGTCATGAGGATCTTCGGGATGACGGCATTGAGGCGGGGTTCCAGCAGCGGCAGCCGCTCGCGCAGGTCCTCGGGTATGCGCATACCGCCGCTCATGGCCCGGGAGATGAACAGGAACACCAGAACGCCGATGGCGATGGCGATGAGGCTTTGCACGGTGGCCGCCAGCATGAAGGACAAGGCTTGCGCCGGGGCCGACAGCCAAAGAACGAACACAGCGCTCAGGTAGACGATGGCGACCCAGTGCCAGAGCCGCCCCACGGCCGCCAGCATGCCCGCCAGAGGGTCGTGCACGCCTGTTGCACGACGGCCGCTGAGCGCACGGCGGACGGGTTGCCGGTTCTGCAGCACGATGGCAATGCCCATCAACAAAGCGGTAAACGCCACGATGACGCGCACCGATTGTGCCGCCAGCGGGTCGATATTGGTTGCAATGACCGGTGAGACGAACAGGAACGTATACCCCAACAACCCCAGCAGACGGCTGGTCCAGAAATACCAGTACGCGGCGTTCGTATCGTCCATCGGCAGCACACGCAGAACGGGATAACGTGGTGCCAGCGCCATGCGCGTGAGAACTTTGGTCGACTCGATCAACAGGAATGCGTTGAGAAACAGCGTCTGGTTGATACCCATGCGACCGCCTTCGCCCAGATACAGGGCGAAGACGTAGCCCGATCCCCACGCGATCGCCACGGCCAGGAGGTCCAGCACAGCGGCGGCGACCGCCAACACCCAGCGCATCAAGAGACCGGCCGCTGCGGCCCGCTGCTCCATGCTGGCAAAGGCTATTGCCGTTGCGCCGCGGAGGGCGAAAAACACGCCAAAGGCGAGCAGTACGATCATGCCCACTTGAATGACGATACCCCAGAGGGCCCCGACATCCAGATCGGCTGCCCCAGTGAAGGAGCGCCACAGTTCGGTGAGTACACGAGTGAGGCCGCCAGCGAGGTCCGAGGCCTGTTCCGCGGCAGCGCGGGTGATTTCGGCGATTTGCCTGGCGATGCTCGGGGGCTCGGCCTGAGCCGGCTCGTCCACCGGCGCCGCGCCCGCCTTCAGACGCTCGATAAGCGCTGCTCGGGCCTCGTCATTCTCAAGAATGCGGATGAGCTGATCCGCGCTGGTGGCGTCTTCACCCGCCGTTGATGCGGCTGACGGCGTGGTGTCCTGGGCGAAGGTGGCGGTTGAGCATAGCAGTACGAGCAGAATGGCGAATCGTCGCATGCGCCGGCGATCTCCTTTTTATGGGTGGGCTTGTGCGTGTGTACCGGCGGTGGCCGGCGGCAGCCTCGGGAGGATAGAGGCTGCCGCTTTGCAGGGGTTCCCCAGAAGCCGCCGAATGTAAGCGTCCGTAGCGTTCAGCTCTCCTCGGCCGCCGGACGGTAGGCGGCGGCGAGCTTCTGCTGAATGGTTGCGGGCACCTGCTCGTAATGACTGAACTGCATGGCGAAACTGCCGCTGCCGCCGGTCATGGACTTGAGCTTGGAGGCATAGTCATCGAGCTCTGCCAGCGGAACCTGGCCGCGGATGAGGATGAAATCCCCGCGGCTGTCGGTATCGTGGATACGTCCGCGCCGTGCGGAAAGGTCGCCGGTGATATCGCCCATGCTGGCGCCGGGCATGTTGATCTCGACCGTGACGAAAGGCTCCAGCACGATGGGGTGGGCCTTGGTCACGGCATCGAGGAATGCCTTGCGTCCGGCAATCGAGAACGCGATTTCCTTGGAGTCCACCGTGTGGGTCTTGCCGTCGTACACCGTCACCCGTACATCCTGGATGGGGTAACCGGCGACCGCGCCGGTATCCATCGCCTGGCGCACGCCCTTCTCGACCGCCAGCACGAGGCTGGCTGGGATGGCCCCCCCACGCACTTCGTTGACGAACTCGAAGCCGGCACCGCGGGCCAGTGGCTCGACCCGCAGGAAAACCTCGCCGAACTGTCCGGCGCCGCCGGTCTGCTTTTTGTGTCGGTGGTGCCCTTCGGCACCGGTGGTAATGGTCTCGCGATAGGCGATGGTCGGGGTGCTGGTCTCGACCTCGACGTTGAAACGCTTCTGCATCTTCTCCAGGGTGATGTTCAGGTGAAGCTCGCCCAGCCCTCGCAGAACAGTTTCGTTGGTGCTGGCATTGTGTTCCAGCTTGAGCCCCGGGTCCTCGTCGGCGAGTTTGGCGAGCACCTCCGAGAGCTTCTGTTCATCGCCATGACGGCGGGTCCGCAGGGCCTGCCCGAATACCGGGGCGGGCAGGGCGAGCGGGCGCAGGTGGATATGGTCCTCATCGTGCGAGTCGTGCAACACCGCATCGAAGTGGATGTCATCGACCTTGGCCACGGCACAGATGTCGCCGGGCAGGCAATAGTCCACATCGATGTGCTCCTTGCCCTGCAGGCGATAGAGCGTGCTCACCTTGAATGCCTTTCGCGCATCGCCGATGAACAGCCGGCTGTCCTTGCCGACCGTCCCCTGGTGGACGCGAAAGACCGCCAGCTTGCCGGCGAACGGGTCGTGCTCCACCTTCACCACGTGCGCCAACACATGCTCGGCCGGGTCGGGACTGGCGTGGTACTCCTCGATGCCGTCCTCGTCCTCGCGGATGAATGGTGGCGGGTTGCCCTCGCGCGGGTTGGGCATCAGCCGGTGGAAGGTATCCAGCAGTGCGACGATGCCGGCACCGGTCTTGGCGGATGTAAAGCAGATGGGGATCAAATGCCCCTCGCGCAGGGCCTTCTCGAACGGCTCGTGCAATTGCTCGGGGCTGAGCTCTTCGCCTTGCTCCAGGTACAAAGCCATGAGGTCTTCATCGACCTCGACCACCTGATCGAGCAAGGTTTCGTGCATCTGCTCAACGGAGGCGAAATCGCTGTCGCCCGAGGGCTGGAAGAAGCAGTCGACCACCGTGGAGGCACCCTGGGCGGGCAGGTTCAGGGCCAGGCATTCCGACCCGAAGGTGTCGCGCAGCTGCTCCAGCAAGCCGGGCAGGTCGGCGCCTTCGGCGTCGATGCGGTTGACGATGATCATGCGGCAGAGACCGCGCTCGGCGGCCCAGTCCATCATGTAGCGTGTGGTGTTCTCGATGCCCGCCTGGGCGTTGACCACCACGGCTACGGTCTCTACCGCCGGTAGCACCGACAAGGCCTGCGCCATGAAGTCGGGAAACCCGGGGGTGTCGACGATGTTGATGTGCGAGCCCTGCCAGGCCACACCGAGGACCGATGGGCTGATGGAGTGCTGGAAGGCTTTTTCCTGGGGGTCTGAGTCGCTGACTGTGGTGCCCTTCTCGACCGTGCCTGCGGTCGGTACGGCGCCGGCGGCAGCCAGCAATGCTTCGGTGAGGGTTGTCTTGCCCGCCCCGGTGTGGCCCACCAGGGCGATGTTTCGGATGTCTTCGGTACCATAGTCGGCCATAGGCGCGCTCTCCCGTGGGCGTTCCGTCGCGGTCCCTGATCAAGCGTAGGACAGAACCACGGCTTCGGCTGCCTCGCCCACCGGTCTTTCAGATGGGCACGGCATCCAGTTCGGCCAGCAAAGGCCCCCCAGCACCGCGCCGGGTGCAGGTGAGGGCGGCGGCGCGGTTGCAGCGCGCCAGTACCTCGACAAGGCGGTCGGGGGCGAGTCTGCCAAGCGCATCGGCGCTGTCCACGCCTGCACGGACCAGCCCATCGAGCAAGGCGGCCTGGAAGGCATCGCCAGCGCCCACCGCATCGATGACCGTCACCGCCTGCGTCGGAACATCGATGGCGGCGGCGTGGGTGAAGCCTGTGCAGCCGTCAGCGCCGCGAGTGAGCACGACGAGCCCGGCACCCAGCGCCAGCCAGTCGGCAACGATGCTGTCGGCGCGCCGATCGGGGTATAACGTGTGCAGGTCTTCGGCACTGACCTTGATGACCCCGGCACAGCCGGCCATAGCCGTGACACCTTCGCGCCAGCGGTCCAGGTCCGGCTCCACGGTGGTGCGGATGTTCGGGTCCAGGGAGATCAGGCAACGTTCGTGCTCGCGCCTGGCCAGTGCCGCGAATGCCGAGGCGGTGGAGCCGGCCACCAGGGAGTACGAGCCGAAATGCAACACACGCGCCGTGTGGGGCAGTTGTGGCAGGTCGGCGGGCAACAGGCTGCGGTCGGCCGCTCCCTCGCCGTAGAACTGGTAACGCGGCGAGCCGTGCTCGTCCAAGGCTACAAGGCTCAGCGTCGTCGGTCCGGCTTTCCTGACCAGCAGACCCGTGTCGACGCCCTCGTCGCTCAGCACCGAGACCAGGTCGTCGCCGAGGGCGTCTACGGACACGCCGCTGAAGAAGGCGACCGCCTGCTCCAGCCGGCCGAGACCGACAGCGACATTGAACGGCGACCCGCCGGGGCGCCCGCCCAGGCTCAGGGCGCGCGGGTCGGCGCTCTCCACGAACAGGTCATACAAGGCCTCGCCACAGACTACGAACATGAGAATTTCCTTAAAGCCCCTCTCCCCTGGCGGGAGAGGGG
>CBFGWV010000016.1:0-41981 GCA_965652545.1 uncultured Candidatus Competibacteraceae bacterium
GCTCCGGCTCCGGTCCAAGCGGACGATTCGGTCGCCGTAGAGGACATCGATCCCGAGCTGCGTGAGGTGTTCCTCGCCGAGGCCGCGGAGATCCTCAACGCCAGCGATGTCATTCTGCAGCAATGGTCGCAACACCCGGACAAAGCGGAGCCATTGAACGATTTGCGCCGCGAGATGCATACGCTCAAGGGTAGCTCGCGCATGGCCAGCCACCGCACCATGGGGGATCTGGCCCACGCCATGGAGTCCCTTCTCGATGGCGCGGCGACCGGTCACATCCGAGTCAACAAGGTCACCTTCCTCGACCTGCAATCGGCGCTGGATCAGCTCAACGAAATGCTCGCTGTCGCCCGTGACGGCAAGATGCCCGGTCCTCCCTCGGCGGACATCCTCGCCGCACTGGAGAGCTGGGTCGCCGATCGGCCGCCCGCACCGGACCTCGAAGTAGAGGCCGGCTCCCACCCTGATCACCGTATCGACGAGGACGACGACGACGACGATGCACCGGCCAGTAAAGTGGCCGCCAACGACACGGTCGCACCGGCGCCGGTGCGACCGGTGGAAGCCCCTCGGCCGGCGCCGCCACCGGTGTCCGAGCGCCAGGTGCTCTCGACCACCAGCGTGGAAGACACCATCCGCGTCAACGCCAAACTGCTCAACAACCTCGTCAACCAGATGGGTGAGAGCAGTATCTTCCGCTCCCGAGTCGACCAGGGCGTCGGGTCGTTCCGCTTCGGTCTGGGCGAACTCGACCAGACCGTATCCCGCCTGCGCCAACAGCTGCGCCGGCTGGAGATCGAAACCGAAGCGCAGATTCTCTTCCGCTACGAGGAAGGCGGCAGCGACCTGCATGCCGAGTTCGATCCGCTCGAACTGGACCGATTTTCCGAGTTGCAGCAGCTCTCGCGCTCGCTCATGGAGATCGTGGATGACCTGAACAACATCCAGAACACGCTGGATGACCAGGCCCAGGACATGAGTTTCCTGCTCGACCAGCAGGGCAAGGTCAACAAGGAGATTCAGGAAAACCTGATGCGAACCCGCATGGTCGGGTTCAGCACGGTCGTGCCCCGCCTACGCCGAGTGGTCCGTCAGGCCGCCCAGGAGTTGGGTAAGAAAGTGGAGCTCCAGGTCGAGGGAACCGAGGCGGAAGTCGACCGGACAGTGCTCGAGAACATGGTCGCGCCGCTGGAGCATCTGCTGCGCAACTCCGTGTCCCACGGTATCGAGACACCGGAGGCGCGAACGCAGGCGGGCAAGCCGGCCGCCGGAAACATCGACATCAAGCTGCGTCGGGAAGGCGCCGAATTGGTCATCGTGGTCAGCGACGATGGCGCGGGTTTGAACTTCGACGCCATTCGCCAGAAAGGCGTGTCCACGGGCTTGCTCAGACCCGATCAGCGCGCAACCGAGCAGGAGTTGGTCACGCTGCTGCTGCAACCGGGGTTCTCGACTGCGGAGAAGGTCACCCAGATCTCCGGTCGCGGCGTCGGCATGGACGTCGTCAACGACACCATCCGCGGCATGCGCGGGGCGCTGCAGATCGCCTCCCGCCGCGGAAAGGGCGCGATGTTCACCATCCGCTTGCCGTTCTCGCTTGCGGTAACTCAAGCCCTGCTGGTTTCCGCCGGTGGTGAGACCTACGCGGTGCCGCTGCTGTCCGTTGAGGCGGTCACGCGGCTGGCCGAGGGTCAATACGCCGACTACCTGGAAGGCAAGGTGGTCACCCACGAGTACAGCGGCAATCGCTATGCGCTGCACAGCCTGGGTGTGCTGTTCCGCGCCGATGGCGAGAACCCCGAGCCCATCTCGCCGGACAGCCGTCCGCCGGCATTGCTGTTCCGCAGCGGCGAGTCATCGGCCGCGCTGCAGATCGACGCGGTGCTCGGCAACCAGGAAATCATCGTCAAGCCCGTCGGCCGCCAGCTGCATGGGGTACCGGGCGTATCCGGCGCCACCGTGCTCGGTGACGGCCGGGTCATCGTGGTGCTTGAACTGGCCGCCCTGGCCCGTTCGCTGGCTCAGCGCGTGGATAGCACCATCACGGCGGATACGCCAATCTCGATCCCGTCCGATGAAGAAGAGGCGCCACGGACGATCACGGCCATGGTGATCGACGACTCCATCACCATGCGCAAGGTGACCTCGCGCTTCCTGGAACGCCATGCCATCTCGGTCAGCGCGGCAAAGGACGGAGTGGAAGCGGTAGCCATGTTCGAGGATCAGGCTCCCGACCTGGCCATTCTGGACATCGAGATGCCACGCATGGACGGCTTCGAGGTGCTTGCCCACATCAGGAACCAGGATCGCCTCAAGCATATGAAGGTCATCATGGTCACGTCCCGCTCCGGTGAGAAGCACCGGGATCGCGCGACGCGGCTGGGTGTCGACGACTACCTGATCAAGCCGTATCAGGAAGAGGAAATGATGGCCTCGATCCGCCGGCTTCTGGGTGATCGTGCCCTTGCGCTGTCGCACTAAAGGAGCAAGCCCATGAGCAGCGTGATGCTGGACGCCCAAATCCTGCGAACCCTGGTAATCCCCTTCCAGGGTGGGCAGGCGATACTGCCCAACAGCACCGTGGTTCAGGTGTTGCCGTACGCCAAGCCCCTGCGGCTGGAGAATGCGCCCACCTGGACCGTGGGCGCCATGCTCTGGCGGGCACGGACGATTCCATTGATCAGTCTGGGTCGGCTGGTCGATCCATTCCTCATCGAGTCGGAAGAGAGCTCGCGAATCGTCGTGCTCAATACGCTCAACCAACGGCCGAAACTGTCCAACATCGGCATGTTGTGCACTGAGCCACCGCGGCTGGTCAACCTCACCCGCATGGCGATCAATGTCGACCTTGAGGCCGGCCCGCAGCCTTATGGCGTGCTGCGCTGGGTCAAGGTTCACAGCCAGATAGCCATGATTCCAGATCTGGACTACATCGAGACGCAGCTGGCGCCGGTCATGCGCGCCTGATCGCCTCCATCACTGCCGCGAGCTCGGTCATCGGTTCGCGGCAGTGAGTACCCTCGCATAGATAAGCGGTCACCGGCACACTGCCGATTGGTGTCTTGCCCGCCAAGACAGGCGGTAGTTCTCCAGCATCCGACGCGATGGCGAGCAGCCATAGATCGTCCACCGCAGCGGCCATCAGCGCTGCCGTCCACTGCCTCATGGCATCGGCATCGCCGCGCAGTATCACCGTGCGGCCGGGCGCGAGATAGTGCTCCAACGCCTCCAGAAACCCGGCGCACGCCAGGGGTTGGGACTCCACCGTGGGCCAGGCCCATTTCAATGTCCGCTCGGCTGACACCAATGAACGGAGATCGCCCAGGGCCCGTCCGAGTCGAATCAGGCAAGCGGCCGCCACACCGTTGCCGGCAGGCGTTGCATCGTCAAACAGGGGCTTCGGTCGCTGGATCAGCCGCTCGTGGTCATGAGCGGTGAAGTAGAACCCGCCTTTGCCGTGCTCGTCCCAGAACTGTTGGTGCAACCCCTCGGCCAGTTGGAGCAGCCAATCGAAATCGCGGCGTCGCCAACGGGACGTCAACAGCGCCATCAGGCCGTCCATAAGGAAGGCGTAGTCGTCGAGAAACGGTCCGAAACGGGTCCGCTCGCCATCGAACGAGGCCAACAGGCGCCCGTCGACCCAGGCGCGCCGGTGCAGCGCATCGACCGCATCGCAGGCCAGTTGAATCCAGTCATCACGCTGGAAAGCCTGGCCGGCGACCGTCAGTCCTTTGATCAGCAATGCATTCCAAGCTGTGAGAATCTTCTCGTCGCGTGCAGGCCTCGGGCGCGCGTCGCGCGCCCGCAGTAAACCTCGGCGGATGGTCTCGAGGTGCTCGGGCGCACCCCGACGCAGGTTCAGGTGCCAATGGCCATCGATGTTCGGTGGCTCGTCCAAGCCATAGACGGCACAGGCGGTGGCAGCATCTTCCGCGCTCAGCACCTCCTCGATACCCGCCCGCGTCCAGACGTAGAACGCGCCTTCACCCCCTTCGCTGTCCGCATCCAGGGTGGCGTAATACCCACCGGCGGCATCGCGCATCTCCCGGCACAACCATTCGATGGTGTGTTCGACAACCTCGCGATAACGGGGATCCGGCTTGAGCACCCAGGCCCGGCTGTACACAACCAGCAGTTGGGCGTTGTCGTAGAGCATCTTCTCGAAATGGGGGATCGTCCAATCAGCATCCACGCAGTAGCGGAAGAAGCCGCCGCCCAGTTGGTCGTACAACCCGCCGTCAGCCATGGCGCGAAGACTCCGATGCAGCATGTCGGCTGCACCGGCATCTCCCGCCCCGGCCAAACTGAGCAGCCGTTGCAGCACGCCAGGCTGGGGGAATTTTGGCACGCGGCCGAACCCGCCATTGGCCGCATCGAAACGTGATTCGAGCTCCCGCCCGACGGCATTCAAAGGCCCCCGGCCCAGGCTGTAACCACTGACACCGACGCGACCGGGCCCGGCATTGAGCGCGTTGAGCAATTGTACGTTCTGCACTTCGATATCGCCGTGGAGGTCCCGATACACCTGCGCCACCTTGCGCATGATCTCGGGGAAGGCCGGCATGCCGTGGCGGGCGCTCTTTGGCAGGTAGGTCGCGCAAAAGAAGGGGATCTGATCGTTCGGGGACAACACGACCGACAGGGGCCAGCCACCGCTGCGCTGGTTCAAGAGTTGGAAGGCCTGCTGATAGATGCGATCCAGGTCCGGGCGCTCTTCGCGGTCGACCTTGATATTGATGAACAAGTCGTTGAGCACTGCCGCCACAGTCGGATCCTCGAAGGATTCATGGGCCATGACGTGGCACCAGTGGCAGGCCGAATAGCCGATGGAGAGGAATATGGGCTTGTCCTGCTCGCGCGCCGCCCTCAGCGCCGCCTCGCCCCAAGGGTACCAATCGACCGGGTTGTCGGCATGTTGTCGGAGATAAAGACTGGATTCCCCGGCGAGTTTGTTCATACGCGTATGCCTCCCGACGCTGTCCGATTGGGGCAGCACAGTCCGGGGATCGGTTCCCCTGTGCTAGTCTATCGGGCCGCAACGCCCCCGAATCGATCCCACTATGACCGACACACCCGGCTTCGCTCCATTACGCCTTGGCAAGAACGAGGACCGCCGTATCAAGGCGGGCCACCTCTGGGTCTACAGCAACGAAGTCGACAATGCCGTCACACCGCTCAAGGGATTTGCCGCCGGACAGCCGGTGGAGATCCAGGCCCAGAACGGCAAGCCACTGGGCACCGGCTATGTGAACCCGCATTCGCTGATCTGTGCCCGGCTGGTGAGCCGCGACGCGAAGCATCCGTTTTCCCCCTCGCTCATTGTCCACCGTCTCAACCAAGCGCTGTCCCTGCGTGAGAAGCTGTTCCAGCGGCCGTTCTATCGCCTGGTGTTCGGTGAGGCCGACGGTCTGCCGGGACTGACTGTAGACCGCTACGATGCGGTCTGTGTCGTGCAGATCACTACCGCCGGCATGGACACCCAACGCGATGCGATCCTCCACGCCCTGGACAAGGTACTCAAGCCCTCTGCGGTGATCTTCCGCAATGACAGTCCGATCCGCGAACTCGAAGGTCTTCCGTTGCTGATCGAAGGCGACGGCCCCGAGTCGGTGATGGTCGAGGAGGGTGCCGCCCGCTTCAACGTGCCCCTGGCACGCGGCCAGAAGACCGGCTGGTTCTACGATCAACGTGACAACCGTGCCCGTCTGGCGAAGTACGCCCACGGCGCCCGGGTCCTGGATGTGTTCAGTTATCTGGGCGCCTGGGGTGTCCAGGCCGCCCTGGCCGGGGCGACATCGGTGACCTGTGTGGATGCCCAGGACGTCGCCATTGCCGGGGTGCGCGAGAATGCCGAGCTCAACGGCGTCGCCGACCGTGTTCAGGCGCTCCAGGGCGATGCCTTCGAGGTGCTCAAGAGCCTGCGCGAGGCACGCGAACACTTCGACGTCGTCATCATCGACCCCCCAGCCTTCATCAAACGCAAGAAAGACTTGAAGGAAGGCACCAATGCCTACCGCCGTCTCAACACGCTGGCGCAACAGGTGCTGAGCCGGGACGGTATCCTGGTGTCCTGCTCCTGCTCACACCATTTTTCGCGTGAAGCGCTGGTGCAGGCGGTTCTCGGCGCCTCGCGACACCTGGACCGGTCCTGCGCGCTGATCGAACACGGCTATCAGGCGGTCGACCACCCCATGCACCCGGCCATCCCCGAAACCGAGTACCTCAAGGCGGTGTTCGCCCGGGTGCTCCCCGCCTGAGACGATAGCGCGTGCTCCAGCATCCTCAGATCGACCCCATCGCCTTGCAGCTCGGCCCGTTGGCCATACGCTGGTACGGCCTGATGTATCTGGTCGGCTTCGGCTTGGCCTGGTGGCTGGGCCGCCGGCGCACCCGCAACCCTGGCTGGGGATGGACTGTCGAGCAGCTCGACGATGCGGTGTTCTACGGGGCGCTGGGTGTGATCCTGGGCGGCCGGCTGGGCTACGTGTTCTTCTACGCCTTCGATCGGCTCATCGCCGACCCGATGTACTTGTTGCGCATCACCGAGGGCGGTATGTCGTTCCACGGTGGCCTCATCGGGGTGTTGGTCGCCATGTGGCTGCTCGGTCGCAAGACCGGCAAGACGTTCTTCGAGGTTACGGATTTCATCGCGCCGCTAATCCCGCCGGGGCTATTGTTCGGCCGTCTCGGAAACTTCATCAACGGCGAACTGTGGGGCCGCACCACAGAGGTGCCCTGGGGCATGGTCTTCGCCGATGGTGGCCCGATGGCCCGCCATCCATCGCAGTTGTACGAAGCGGCGCTGGAAGGGGTGCTGCTGTTTGCGCTGCTGTGGTGGTTCTCGTCCAAGCCGCGTCCGCGCATGGCCGTTTCCGGCGCATTCCTTATCGGCTATGGGGTCGTCAGAAGCATCGCCGAGTTCTTTCGCGAACCGGATGCGCACCTGGGCTTTCTGGCCATGGATTGGCTCACTATGGGCCAATTGCTGTCGTTCCCTATGATCGTCTTCGGGGGCGTCCTCATGGTGCTCGCCTATCGCAGGAGGGACGTATGGAGCAATACCTGAGTCTGATGCGCCATGTACGCGACCACGGCGTACGCAAGGACGATCGGACCGGCACGGGCACCGTGAGCGTGTTCGGCTACCAGATGCGTTTCGACCTGCGGGCCGGGTTTCCCCTGGTGACCACCAAGAAGCTGCACCTGAAGTCGATCATTCACGAGTTGCTATGGTTTCTGCGCGGCGACACCAATACCGCGTACCTACGCGAGCATGGCGTAAGCATCTGGGACGAATGGGCCGATGCCAATGGCGATCTCGGCCCGGTATACGGGTATCAATGGCGCTCGTGGCCCACACCGGACGGTCGCCATATCGATCAGATCGCCGCCGTGGTAGAACAGCTCAAGACCAACCCGGATTCACGCCGAATCATCGTCTCGGCGTGGAATGTCGCCGACCTTGATCGCATGGCCCTGGTGCCCTGCCATGCGTTCTTCCAGTTCTATGTCGCCGACGGCCGTCTTTCCTGCCAGCTCTATCAAAGAAGCTGCGATGTCTTTCTCGGCGTGCCGTTCAACATCGCCAGCTATGCACTGCTCACCCATATGATGGCGCAGCAATGCGATCTGGAGGTGGGTGAGTTCATCTGGACCGGAGGCGATACGCACCTGTACCTGAACCATCTTGAGCAGGTGGATCTTCAGCTCGCCCGCCAGCCCCGACCGTTGCCGGCACTGGCCATCGTGCGGCGCCCGGACAGCGTGTTCGACTACCGCTTCGAGGACTTTCGCATCGAGGGGTACGACCCGCATCCGGCCATTTCAGCGCCGGTGGCGGTTTAGGTGTCTAGGCCTTCCGATCGAGGATTCTGAACGCATACGGGTAGGTGTGCCGTTCATCGGCACCGTGATCCTCCCGCCAAACTTCCGTCCAATCGCCCTCATCGAACGGCGGGAAATGGGTATCGCCCTCGGGTTCGGCATGGACCTCGGTCAGGACGATGCGGTGTGCGTCGGTCATGGCCTGGGCGAAGAGCTGAGCCCCGCCGATGAGCATGATCTCCTCGGCCGGTTGCGCGGCCTGCAAGGCCGCCTCCAGCGAGTGCGCGACGGTCGCACCCTCGGCCTGGTAGCCGGTGTCGCGGGTCACGACGATGTTAGGCCGCCCGGGCAATGGCCTCGCACCGATCGACTCCCACGTCTTGCGACCCATGATGCAGGGCTTGCCCAGTGTGGTGCGCTTGAAGTGCTTGAGGTCTTCGGGCAGGCGCCAGGGCAGGCCGTTGTCTTTTCCGATCACGCCGTTGCGGGCGACCGCTACGACCAATGTCAGCGTACTCATGGGTGTCCTCCACAGGCGACGGAGACCGGCGGGGTGTCGGCGTCCAGCCGTTGCGCGGTCAGGGTAGCACCCCATACGCAGCCACTGTCCAGGGCGAGAATGCCGGGTTCTTTGCGGTAACCCAGCGACGCCCAATGCCCGAACACCACCGTGGTGTCGATCGAGCGCCGTCCCGGCAGCGCGAACCACGGTGCCAAACCGGGCGGCGCTGCATCCAGCCCTTCTTTACAGCCGAAATCCAGCCGCCCGTCGGGGTAACAGAAGCGCATCCGCGTGCACACGTTGACGATGGCGCGTATCCGGTCGTGTCCGGTCAGGCCCTCATCCCATTGATCCGGGTCATGACCGAACATGACCTCGAGAAACGTACGGTAATCGGCCCGCTGCAATACCCCCTGGACCTCACCCGAGAGGCGTAGCGCATCGTCCACCGACCAACTCTTGTGCAGGCCCGCGTGTACCAGCGTGCACCCCAGATGCTCATCGTGACGAACCAGCGGCTGATGGCGCAGCCAGTCCAATAGCTCGGCGGCATCCGGTGCATTCAGGACATCGTCGTAGGTATCGCGGCGTTTGGGTTGGACGAAACCCTCGGCCACCGCCAGCAGAGACAGGTCATGGTTGCCGAGGACCGTCACCGCCGCGGCACCCAGGTCTTTTACCAGACGCACTACATCGGCCGAGCGCGGCCCACGGTTGACGAGGTCACCCACGAACCACAGCGTGTCGCGATCGGGTGAAAAGCCGATGCGCTCCAGCAACGCCTCCAACGGATCGCAGCAGCCCTGCACATCGCCGATGGCGTAAACGGCCACGTGTCAGAACGCCCTCGTAGTCATCGGCGCCTCATCAATGCAGCACCCGCGGTATCGCCAGGCTGAATGCTTCGATGGGGGCATCGAACTCCACACCGTCTTCGGCCCGCATCTGGTAACTCCCCCGCATGGCGCCCACGGGGGTTTCGATCATTGCTCCGCTGGTATACCGGAAGCCTTCACCGGGTCGCAGCGTGGGTTGTTCGCCAACGACGCCCTCGCCGCGGACTTCTTCTTCCTTGCCGTTGGCATCGGAGATGATCCAGTGACGGGTCAACAGCTTGGCCGTTACCGCACCGACATTGCGGATCGTGATGGTGTACGCAAACACGAAGCGGTTGTGCTCGGGTTCGGACTGGCCGTCGACGAACACGGCCTCGGCGGAGACGTCGATGGCGTAACGGCGGTCGTTGTCGGGAGCGGGCATCGGTCAGGCCGCCAGTGTGGCGAGCTTCTCATCCAGGGTCGCCAGCAACGCGTCGAACGACTTGGCGAACGAGGCCACGCCCTCGGCCTCCAGCGTGTCGGTGACCGCCGCAAGGTCAACACCCAGGTCAGCCAGCGCATCGATGAGCTCACGCGCGCCGTCCAGGTCGACATGCAAGGTCTGCGCGACCTGGCCATGGTCCTTGAACGCCGCATACGTGGCCGGGGGTACGGTGTTCACCGTTTCCGGGCCAATGAGGGTTTCGATGTACAACACATCGCTGTAGGCGGGATTCTTGGTGCCCGTGCTGGCCCAGAGCAGGCGCTGCGGGGCGGCGTCCGCAGCCGCCAGCGCGGCGAAACGCTCACCCTTGAAGACCTCGAGGAAATGATCGTAAGCCAGCTTGGCGTTGGCAATGGCTGCCTTGCCCGACAAGGCCGGGGCCTTCTCGGCCAGAATCGGGTCCAGTGCACTGTCCACGCGGCTGACGAAGAAGCTGGCGACGGACTGAATACCGCTGGCCGGTAAGCCTTTGGCGGTACGCTGCTCAAGCCCCTGGATATAAGCCTCGACCACGGCTTTATAGCGCTCCACGGAGAACAGCAAGGTCACGTTGACGTGAATACCGTCCGCGATCAGTTGGGTGATGGCGGGCAGCCCGGCCTTGGTGGCAGGCACTTTGATCATCACGTTCGGGCGGTCGACACGTGCGTGCAGCTCGCGCGCCTCGGCCACTGTGGCGTCCGTGTCATGCGCCAGGTCCGGCGACACCTCGAGGCTGATCATGCCGTCCACGCCGCCGGTAGCGTCGTACACCGGGCGGATCTGATCGGCCGCTTCGCGGATGTCGGCCACCGCCAAGGTAAAGAACAATGCGCGTGCATCGGCCTCGGGCGCCAGGTCGCGGGCGGCGGCCAGTGCGGCATCGTAATCGTGGCCGGAGCCGATCGCCTTCTCGAAGATGGCCGGATTGGAGGTGATTCCGCGAAGATCGTCCTCGGCGATCATCCGCTCCAGTACAGAGGGTTGGCCGTTGGAGCGTACGAGCATGGCACGCTGGATGTTGTCGTACCACACACTCTGGCCGGCGGCGTTGAGCGTGCGCAAGGGATTGGAGGACATGGCACCACCTGGATTGACTGCCGGTTTCTCGAACCCGCGATTCTAACCCAACTCGGCCCCATCGTGCCCCGCCCCGCCACCGGCCGCTGACCGCCGACCGGCGCAGACTTGCCGCGATAAGGCGGCAAATGCAGACAGGTCCAGGGTTTCCGGCCGCGTGCCGGGATCGACACCGGCCGCCACAAGCCCGTCGGTGTCCAGCAGCAACTTGAGCGCATTGCGCACCGTCTTGCGGCGCTGGGCGAAGGCCCGGGCGACCACATCGGCGAATACCGCCTCATCGCCCACCGCCACCGGTGGCGATGCGTGAGGGACCAGCCGGACCACCGCCGAATGCACCTTGGGCGCGGGCTTGAATGCGCCCGGACCGACGACGAACAATGGCGTCACCTGACAGTAATACTGCGTCATTACCGATAGGCGGCCATAGTCGTCGGCATCCGCCGCTGCGCCCATGCGTTCGACGACTTCCTTTTGCAGCATGAAATGCATGTCGCGCAGCGATGCCCGCTGTGTGAGTAGGTGGAACAGCAGCGGTGTGGAGATGTTATAGGGCAGGTTGCCCACCACCCGCAGCGCCCCCGGAGCCGGCGCCAGCGCGCTGAAGTCGAACCGCAAGGCGTCGGCCTCGTGTACGATCAGCCGCCCCGGGGCCAGCTCACGCAGGGCTGGCGTCAGGTCGCGGTCCAACTCCACGACGTGCAAGGTATCGAGTCGCTCGAGCAAGGGGCGCGTCAACGCCCCCTGGCCAGGGCCGATCTCCACCAGGCAATCGTCGGCCTGCGGGCGGATAGCCGATACGATGCGGTCGATCACACCCCGATCATGGAGGAAGTTCTGGCCGAATCGTTTGCGCGCCCGATGCCCACCGCTCATGTGCGCGATGCAGCCAATGTGGCCGCCAAGTCGATGGCCGCCAGCAGACTGCCGCTCTCGGCCCGGCCACTACCGGCCAGATCGAGCGCCGTACCGTGGTCCACAGAGGTGCGGATCAGCGGAAGCCCAAGGGTGATGTTCACCGCCTCACCGAACCCCGCGTGTTTGAGCACCGGTAGGCCTTGATCGTGGTACATCGCCAGCACTGCATCGGCGTCGGCCAGGACGCGGGGCGTGAACAGCGTGTCGGCCGGCAACGGGCCGTACAGGTCGAGACCACGCGCCCGCAGCCGATCCAACACGGGGATGATCACGTCCAGCTCCTCCCGCCCCAGGTGACCGCCTTCCCCAGCGTGCGGGTTGAGCCCGCAGACCTTGATTCGCGGCGAGGCGATCGCAAAACGCTCGCGCAGGTCCGCATCGATGATCGTCAGCACACGCTCGAGCAGTGCCGGCGTGATGGCATCGGCCACGGCCCGCAGCGGCAAGTGCGTGGTGGCCAGCGCCACCCGCAAGCCGGGGCAGGCCAGCATCATTACCGGATAGGCGTCCGGCCCGCAGGCGGCCGCCAGGTACTCGGTGTGGCCGCTGAAAGCGACGCCGGCGTCGTTGATCACACCTTTGTGCACCGGCGCGGTGACCACGGCATCGAAACGGCCGTTCAGGCAACCCTGTGCCGCAGTGTCCAAAAGCGCCAGCACGTGCGCCGCATTGGCCGCATCCAACCTGCCGGCGGACACGGCCGCAGCGGTGGGGATATCCAGGACGGTCAATTCGCCGGCGCGTTTGGCCGCCGGTGCGGCGTCGGTGAACGGCTTGATGACGATATCGAGACCCAAAAGCCGCGCCCGCGCCAAAAGGACGTCGCGGCTTCCCAGTACCACCCAGTCGGCGCCGTGTCCGCGCGCCGCCAGGCTGAGGCACAAATCGGGACCGATACCCGCGGGCTCACCCGCGGTGATGGCAAGTCGCGGTGGCTGGCTGCTCAACCCGCGCTATCCTCGCGCAACTCGGGCACACGGATGTCGACATACGCTTCATCCCGCAGTTGCTGCAACCAGAGCTCCCACTCCTCGGCGGATTTCTGCTGGCGCAGGGCTTCGCGCGCCGCCTGGCGTGCAGCTTCGTCGACGGGAGCCGCCACCCGGCGGTCGACCACCTGGGCGATCTGCCAACCCTCAGAGGTCTGGAACGGCTCGCTGACTTCGCCGGCGCCCAACGAGGCCACCGCCCGATTGAAGCTTGGTGGCAGATTGCCCGGCTCCTGCCAGCCGAGGTCCCCGCCCTGGGTCGCGGTGCCGGTGTCGGCCGAGTTGGCACGCGCCAGCACCGCGAAGTCCTCGCCTTGACGGGCACGCTGGGCCAGACGCTCCAGCCGGGTCTTGGCCTCGTCCTCGTCGAGCTCGGGATCGATGAGTATCCGGCGCAGCCGGACCTGATCGACCGGCTGCTGCTCCGCACCGGCGCTGCCGCGCGTTTCATAGAGCTTGAAGATGTGGAAGCCGCGCGGACTGCGTACCGGCGGGCTGACCTGTCCAGGCTCCAAGCCCTGGATGGCCGCAGCGAACAGAGAGGGGATCTCCGCCAGCGAGCGCCAGCCCAGATCGCCGCCGTCGAGCGCCTCGCGGCTGTCTGAGGTGCGGCTGGCGACGGCACGAAAATCCGCGCCTTGCTGCAAGGCCTGCATGACTTGGCGAAGCCGACCCTCGGCCTGTTCGATCTGAGCCGGGGTGGCGCCCTGCGGTACGCCGACCACGATCTGGCCGAGACGGTACTCGGCGTTGACATTGCGCCCCTGGCTGCTGGAGAGGAAAGTATCGACCTCCTGTTCGGACACCTGTAGCCGGGCATCGACAACGCGCTGGCGCAGACGTGTGGCCAGCAGTTCGCTGCGAATGTCTTCACGGAAATCAGCGAAGCTGATGCCGTCACGCTCCAGAGTCTCGCGCAATTGGGTAACGGAGATGTTGTTGGTGCGGGCGATCTGCTCGATTGCGGCGTTCAAGGTCTGGTCGTCCACCCCCACGCCGTTTTGCGCCGCCGCTCGCGCCTGGAGCTTCTGCAGGATCAATCGCTCCAGCACCTGACGTGCGAGTTCGCGCTCGGGCGGCAGGTTGACGCCACGCTGGCTCAGCTGCTCACGTACGGTGACCAGCGACTGCGTCAGCTCGATGCGTGTGATGACCTCATCGTTGACCACAGCCGCAATGCCATCCAGCGGCTCGGCGGAGCCTTCCGGCTGTGCGTCCGCCCCCGGACCAAAGTTGAGATCCTGCTGCGCAAACCCCGTCGTCGGCAACAATGCCAGGCAGACGAAGGCGCACAGCAGCTTGCGAATTTGGTGATTTCCCATGACGTGTCTCAATACCGTGTTCGCTCGTAGCCGATCACGGCATCCTCGAAGTAGTTTTCGATATTGCGGCCCACGCTGGTAAACCCCTTGAGTTCCAACTCGACATAGAAGGAGTTCTTCGCGTCCTCGTCCTCGGGCTCCAGCCGGTGATGCCGCGCCAGAAATCGCACGGCCCAGCAGCAGTCACCGTACTCCAAGCCGGCTGCCAGGTCGATGGTCTGATCGTCGATCAGTGAGTAGTTCCAGCGGCCGGCCACCCGCCATTGCGGGTTGAGCCGCCACAGCATGGCGACATCGGTCTGTTCGAGATCGTCGCGGGAGAACCGGTAGGCGACGTTGACGATGTGGTCGTTGTCGGAGCGGTAGCGCATATCGAAGGCGCCACGGCGGGTGACATCGAGACTGGAGTCCCACTGCAAGGCCCCACCCAGCTCGATGCTGGGACTGACCCGGACCATAGCCTCGGCGATGAGTTCGGACTCGCTGCGCTCGTCCAGTTCCTGCTCCAAGCCGACCCGTGGCGGGTCGAAGTATTGCACCTGCCCCAGCGACAGACGCAGCCGCTCGCGCCCGTCCTCGGCCCCGAGCAGGCGTGTGGTCACCGCAGTCGTCAGTTGGTTGGCATCGCCCAGACGGTCGGCGCCGACGAAGCGGTTGTCCAGAAACAGCCAAGCATAGCTGCGATCGATATCGTCGGTATCGAACAACGGCAAATCGGTCTGATCGCGATAAGGCACACGCAGGTAGTACAAGCGCGGCTCCAGGGTCTGCACCATATCCTGGCCCAGCCAGCCCCAGTCCACCGGGCGTTCGAAGATCAAGCCGGTGTCCACGCTGAGAATCGGTGCGCCGCGGTCAGGGGTGGTTTCCTGGCCAGGATCGGTGCCTTCCAGGTCGTAAGTGGTGTAGCGGTACGAGGCCTCGGGCTTGAAGAAGCCCCATGACCATTCCAGTGGATAGCCGATGCGCGGCCAGACATCCAGACGCTGTCCGGTCACCTTGGATGGGTGGTCGAAATCCACCCATTCGCCACGCAGCCCGTAATCGAATCCACCCAGGCGCCAGCCGCTGTCGAACAACAACTGCGGCTGACGCGAATAGGGTTCGTTGTTCTCGAAGAGATCCTGGTCGATAGTGTCGAAGTCTTGCAGACGCGCCAATGCCTGCCACCCGCGACCGAAATAGCGCACGTCGAACCGTTGCTCGAGGTAGTCCGGACTGGTGAGGCCGAGGAAGTTGTCCAGGTCTTCTATGTAGTCGTCGTCGGAGACTTCCTGGAAGAGCAGGTCGGTATACAAGGTGCCCATCGGATTGGACTGGTGAAGGGCTTTCACCGAGTAGCGGTCGTCGCCGTACTCCTGGTCCGACGGCAGGTACTCCAGGTGAAGGCTGCCTCGGTCCTTGTGGGTGAGGTAACGGAACTCCCCCCCCAGCAGTAGGCCGCGGTTGGTAATGACCCGCGGCGCCAGGGTCGCGTCCATGTTCGGCGCGATGTTCCAGTAGTACGGCAGCCGAAAATCGAAGCCGCCTTCGCTGTCGTAGCCGGCCGAGGGCACCAGAAAGCCGGACTGGCGCTCGTCGTTGATCGGGAAGGAAAGGTACGGCAGGTACAGGACCGGTGTATCGAGCAGAGCGACGCTGATGTCCCAGGCCTCGCCGCGGCCGGCGCGCTGGTCCAGCACCATGCGATCGCTGCGCAGCTGCCAGAACGGAGAGTCGCGCTCGCAGGTGGAGTAGGTCACCACGGCCAGCTCGGCGGACTCCTCGCGCTGGCGCACGGTGATGGCCCCGGCGCTTCCGCGGGCATTGCGCGGCGCGAAGTAGTAGTCGGCCGAGTTGAACTGGCCGACGTCCTCGTCCAGGTCGAACACGCCACCTTCGGCTCTCACCGCGATGTTCGGGTCGCCGTACACGATCTCGTCCGTGGCGGTCACGATATTGGACTCGCGGTCCAGCATCATGGCCGGGGCCTTCAGTTGCTGGTCACCCCGATAGACCTGGACATCGCCCTGGAGCAAGGCCTCCAGCGGACCGGAAGTCGCCTGGTCGGAGCTGAACTCGACCGGTGAGTCGTCGGCTTCCGCACCGGTGAACTCGGTAAGCAGGTGCGCCAACTCATCCGGCGGGCAGAGCCCCCAGAGGCGTGGTTCAAATGTCATTTGCTGTGCGTGGAGCGGTGAGCTCCAAGCCGCCGCCAGCAGCAAGGCCGCGGCACCGAGTCTGGCCTGCAACACGCGTGTGGTCTGCCCAGGGCCTTGAAGGACGTTGTACGATGGCACAGTTCCCACAGCGCTTCAACGAATGGCCATCGTCGACACCGCAATCATTCTTGCAGCCGGGCGCGGCGAGCGCTTGCGGCCGCTGACCGACCGCACACCCAAGCCGTTGCTGCCAGTGGGCGGCAAGCCGTTGATCGTCCACCACCTCGAAGCGCTGGCGGACGCCGGCTTCCGGCGTGTGGTCATCAACCTGGGCCACCTGGGGGGGCAAATTCCCGCCGCCTTGGGCGACGGCCGGCGCTGGGGCCTGCAGCTGCACTACAGCCCCGAGCCCCCCGGCGCCTTGGAAACCGGCGGCGGCATCCATCATGCTCTGGCGCTGCTGGCCTCGCCGGTTTTCGCGGTGGTGAACGGAGATGTATGGACCGACCTGCCGCGTGCGCAGCTCATCGATGCGCCATCGGCACTGGCGCATCTGATACTCGTACCCAATCCTGCCCACAACCCGGTCGGCGATTTCACGCTGGAGGATGGCGTCGCCGGCTACCTAGGGCAACCACGCTATACCTACAGCGGTATGGCCGTCCTGCATCGGGACCTGTTTGCCACGTGCGCGCCGGGGCGCTTCCCCCTCGCGCCGCTACTGCGCAGCGCCATGGATGTATCGCAGGCGACCGGCGTTTTGTGGGCGGGGCGCTGGTGCGACGTCGGTACAGTGGAGCGGCTTCATCAGTTAGAGGTCGCCCTGGGGGCAACAACCACACCGCCTGCCTGAACGCGCATCGCCGATCATATGACGGTGTGCTCCACCAATCGATTGCCGGCGGCAATGCGAGCAGGAGATAGGGGGCTCAGATCGAGGGAGCGGTAGTGCCCATGGCTGATGTGTTCGGCAAGCGCCCGCCCCACGGCGGGCGCTTGTTGCAAACCGTGACCGGAAAAGCCGTTGGCCACATATAAGTTTTCCACTTCAGCCATCGGCCCGATCAACGCGTTCTGATCGAAGGTGTTGTAGTCATAGTGTCCGGCCCACGCGTTTACCACCCGAACGGCCTCGAAGACCGGCACCCGATGTGCCAGCACAGGCCAGACGAGCTCGTCGAACAGGCCATGGTCCACCTCCCAGTCGTCGCTGGGCAGATCGCGATCGGCCGGCGTGGGCGCCCCGGCAAGAAAGTATTCACCCTCCGGGCGGAAGTACACGCCGGTGGGATCCACCACCAGCGGACAGCGTGTGATCCCTTGCTTGCGCCGGCAATCGAAGACGAAGATATTGCGCTTGCGTGCCTCGACCGGCAGCGGCAACCCGGCCTCGGCCATCAGCCCGACCGCGCCGGTACCGGCTGCGTTGACCGCGACATCGCAGCCCAGCGTTTCTCCACCTGCAATCTCGACACCCGTGATCCGCGCCCCTTGGAGAACCAGCCGGGTAACCTTCGCCGTACGATACGTCACACCCAGCTCGCGGGCGCGGCGCTTGAGCCATTGCAGTAGCAAATGAGGGTCGCACCAGCCTTCGCCACCGAGGCCCAGGGCGCCGGCGGCCAGATCATCAACGTTCAGCCACGGCATGCGCTGGCGCAACTGCTCGGCATTGAACATGGCCACGTTGGCTCGGCAATCCCGCTGGACACTGGCATTGCGGGTGAGGGCGTCCAGGCCGTCCGCTGTGGCCAGCATGAGATACCCGCCCTCGCGCAGGCTCACCTCGCTGTCACCGCCCACGCTGGAGCGCAGGCTGGAGAGAAACTCAAAGCCAAATTGGCTGATTTGGATATTGATCGGGGTGCTGAATTGCTGGCGGATGGACGCCAGCGACCGGGTAGTGGCTGCGCGCTGGTAGCTTGGGTCCTGCTCGAGCACCACGATGCGTGTCCCGGGCGCGCACTCCTGGGCCAGGAAGTAGGCCGTCGCGGATCCGATGACGGCGCCTCCAATGATGATCACGGTTCGCGATGTGGTCATTCGCTCGCTCATTGAAAACCAGCAGTTGGGACACAATACTGCACTGATGCACCCTGATCCGATCTGCTCCACAACCTCCCGCTGTCCCAGTCAGCCGTAATGCACGACGCGCTGACCGTCCCAGCCTACAGCGATGCAGAGTTCGCCCGCCAGTATGACAACCGCGGCGCTGTACGCGATCACGCCCGTTATTTCGAGCGCTGGCAGGTGGACGCCGCTGCGGTACGTTTGGCCTGGAAGGGGCTGAGGACGAACCTGCGTTATGGCGCACACCCACGGGCGGTGCTGGATTACTTTCCGGGCCGGCCCGGCGCGCCGCTGCAGGTGTTTTTCCATGGGGGCTATTGGCAGGCCTTCGACAAGGACAGCTTCAGCTTCGTTGCCGCGCCTTGGCGCGACCTGGGTGTGCACACTGCGGTGGTCAACTACCCGTTGTGTCCAGACGTAAGCTTGGCCAAGCTGGTGGATCATGCCCGCGATGCGGTGATCTGGCTGCATGAGCAGGCCGACGATCTAGGCTTCGACCGTCGGCGGGTTCAGGTCAGCGGGCATTCAGCCGGCGGGCATATCGTGGCCATGTTGCTGGCGACGGCGTGGTCACCCATCGCGCCTGGAACCGATACGCCATTGGTGCACAGCGGGGTTTCGCTGAGCGGGCTGTTCCAGTTGCAGCCGCTGTTGGTGACACCGGTCAACCAAGCACTGGCACTGGACGAGGCGACCGCTACGGCGCTTAGCCCAGTATCGATGAGGCCGACGACCGAGGCCCGTTTGCTGCTGGCGGTCGGCAGCCGCGAGAGCGACGAGTACCATCGCCAGAGTGAAGCGTTGGTTCAAGCGTGGTCCGGTTCGCCGGTAACGCCTGAGCTGACAAAGGTCCGCGAGGCCCATCATTTCAGCATCCTGACCCCCTGGTGCGATCCGGCGGGGGCCATGTTCGCCGTAGCCGCCCGCTGGCTGCTGGCCTGAACCGCGGAGGAGATCGCGGTGGTATACACCTACCAACGGAGTTATCGCGGCCGTTTGCAGGCAGTGATACTGGACTGGACCGGCACGATGGTCGACTTTGGCGCACTGGCCACCATCGAGGCGCTTGTCCATGCATTCGAGGCCAGCGGGGTGCCGGTCTCGTCCGACGAAGCTCGCCAGTTCACGGGGCTGGACAAGCGTCAGCACCTCGAGCGCGTCACCCGTATGGCGTCGGTCCACCGGCGGTGGATCGAGCGCCACGGTCGCGGTGCGGCACCGACGGATGTGGATGCGCTGCACAAGGCGTTCTGCCAAGC
This sequence comes from uncultured Candidatus Competibacteraceae bacterium, assembly GCA_965652545.1. Lineage (GTDB taxonomy): Bacteria > Pseudomonadota > Gammaproteobacteria > Competibacterales > Competibacteraceae > CBFGWV01. Next base: position 19,408 of record CBFGWV010000016.1, read on the forward strand.
GTTTTGCCATGTCCTGAACGTGCGGGCGGTACCGGTCCCCGGGGCGGTCGACGTGGTTGGGTACTTGTCGGCGGCCGGCTATCGGCTGGCCAGCAACACCGCTTGTGGACGCGCGGATATCGAGCCGCACGTGGCGGCGTTGTTGCCCGGTGGCCGGCCGCAGAGCATCAGTTGCGCTGATGATGTGCCGGTAGGGCGGCCTGCGCCGCATATGAGCCTGCGCAATGCGATCGAGTTGCAGGTGGACACGGTGCAGGCGTGCGTAAAGGTGGATGACACCATTCCAGGGATTGAAGAAGGGTTGAATGCGGGTATGTGGACGGTCGCTGTGGCGGTCAGCGGCAATGAGGTCGGGTTGCCGCTTGCGGCGTGGCAGGCGCTGACAGAGGCGCAGCGCGAGGCCTGCCGGGATCATGCCTACCACCGCTTGCGCATGGCTGGGGCGCACTATGTGGTCGACACCGTGGCCGATCTGCCCGGCTGTCTGGCGGCGATCGAGGAACGGATGCAGCGTGGGGATCGGCCCTGAGGTTCGGGCTCGTCCGCCGCGCTCTGGTTCGGCGCTCAACCCCGCCTTCTGAGTGGGGCAGGCCTTGGACCGACTCGCTGTAGACACGTCCGTGTGCGCTCGACGGCAGCATCCATGCTGCCGACGGTCGGTCCAAGGCCTGCCCCACTCAGAAGGCTTACTTCAATGGCCGGTCGGTATCGGATGGAGTCCGCCCCAGGGCTCATTAGCGTCATTGCGACAGCCGCTCACACAAGGTCTTCACCACCTGAACACGGGCCCAGCGCTTATCTTCCGCTGCGATCAGGGTCCAGGGGGCGGCGGGTGTACTGGTGCGTGCGACCATGTCGCTGGCGGCGTCCTGGTAGGCATCCCATTGCGCACGGGCGTGCCAGTCGGCATCGCCGAGTTTGAAGCGCTTGAACGGGACGCTCTCCCGTGCCTCGAAGCGGACCCGCTGCTCGTCCTTGCTGATGGCCAGCCAGAACTTGACCACCGTCATTCCGGCATCGACGAGTTGCTGTTCGAAGTCGTTGATTTCATCGTAGGCGCGCATCCAGTCGGCCTCGGCCGCCAGCCCATCGACGCGCTCTACCAGGACGCGGCCGTACCAGCTGCGATCGAACAATGCCGCCTGCCCGGATAAGGGAAGACGGCGCCAGAAGCGCCATAGGTACGGGCGCGCGAGTTCGTCCTGGGTGGGTGCGCCTATGGGGTGAACGCGGAATTGGCGCGGGTCCAGGCAGGCCGTGACTCGGCGAATGGCGCCGCCTTTTCCAGCGGCGTCGGAGCCTTCGAAGACGACGACCAGTCCGCCGCCACGACGAAACCGTCGTCCGCCGGCCAAACGCCTCAGCCGTGCCTGGGCATCGTCGAGTCGCTGGTGGTAGTCGTCTTTGTCGAGGCGGCGGCTGAGGTCGATGCCCTCCAGCAGCGGGCGTCGGTGGGATGGAGTATTGCGCGCAAGGGCGTTTGGGTGATGGTTCGCGGGTGGTCGGGTGAGCACATCACGCAGGCGCTCGCCGACGCTGAGGTCGCGAGAGTGCCGGTCACCGCTGGCGATGACATGCCATGGGGCGTGCGCGGTGCTCGTACGCAGCAGCGCATGCTCGACTATGCGAACCATTTTTGCCGGCTCGTCCCGATCCAGCCCGTCCCATTCGGTCATGACGACCCGGCGGCCCCGAGCACTCTCGGCGACACGGGCTTTGCGAGTATCGTCGTCCACATGCAGCCAAAGCTTCAGCAAGACGATGCCATCGGCGGACAGCATGGCCTCGAAGCGGTTGAGGGCAGCCAATGCCTCATCCAGCCCGGCATCGTCGATCTCTCCTTTTAATCGTGCGGCAATGGGCTGGTGATACCAGGACCCCAGCACCACAGATGTCGCGCCTTTCTCCGGTAGGGTCTGCCAATAGCGCCAGAGATGGGGTCGATGCTTGGTCCATCGCTTTGGAGGACCATAAGCGTGCGTCTCCAGGTAATGGACATCCAACCACTCGTACAGCCGATAGACGACTTCGGCCTTGCCGCTTCCGTCCATGCCGGCGATCACGACCACGATGGCCACATCGTGCTTCTCGACGCGCTCGAACTGGCCGTTGAGGAGTGCTTCGCGCAAGTCGGGAAGTCGTGCCTTGTAGGCGGCTTTATCGAGGCGTTGTTGCGTCAGAGCGGATTCGAGCATCGAGCCAAGCCTCCCTGAAGGCCTGCGGGACAGTTCCAGGTTCGACAGGCGCTCAGGTTCTGGCGATCACGGTCCCGGAGCGCTGTTCGTCGGACGGATCGCGTTTACTGATGGGCCGCCGTTGACAGGGCCGCGGCGTCCGCCATCCGCTGCACGAGCGGTTCGTCGCCCGAAGCTTGAAATACATACTGCCCGTCGGCCACGCCGGCGTCCGGCGGCACGCGGTGCGTTTCAAACCAGTCGTATCCGGACTTGAGATTGCGCCAGAAACCTATCCAACGCGAGTCTGCATGCCGGATCAGATTCGCCTCGGTCAGGCGAAAAGGCAGGGCGTGCACGCGGAAGAACGGCTGGCCGCGATCAAGTGCGGCTTCGACAAGGGTATAGATCTCCTCGATGAGATGGTCGGTCATTGCGTAGCACCCCGCCGATACGCAAGCGCCATGGACCATCAGGTAGTCGCCGGTACGCCCATGTGCCCGATCATAGGCATTGGGAAAACCAAGATTGAATGATTTGTGGAATTGGCTGTTCGGGTTGAGGTGACGCTTACCGACGGCGTAAAAGCCCTCTGGCGCTTGGCGATCGCCCTGTCGAATCTTGGGTCCCAGGCCACCCGAGTATTTGCAGATGGCATAGGTGCGAAACAGCTCATAGCGCTCACCCCGACGCATCCATAGCTCGAGCTCCGCCTCTTCCTTGAAGATACGTACGAAGACCGGATCACCCAGCCCGAAGCCCTTTGCGGCCAAGCGCTCCGACAATGTAATCGGTGGCTTATCCACGGTCACCGGCGTCTCCGTGACACTTGATGAATTGGAACACGCGGCCAACGCCAGTATCAGAGCGCTCAACAGCACCCGCCCAGCAGCACCCATACTTACTCCATCGTTCTATGCGTACTGCATTGTGCGCAGCCCTCAGCACAGCCGTCGACAGTAAAATTTGCCGCTGACGATGTTCCACGTGGAACATCAGCGAATCTTACTGATCGCTGCCGCGAACCGCCGCAGCGGGGATCGGCAGGCCACTGATCTCGCTCACCGTGGCCTCCACCCAATCCTCCACCGATTTCATGACCGACAACGGCGACCGACCGGCGGTTTCTATCGGCGGGCCGATAACGAACCGTACCGTACCGGGCTTCTTGAGAAAGGCCCTCTTGCCCCAATGCTGTCCGGCGTTGTGCGCCACCGGCAAAACCGGTACGCCGGCCTCGCATGCCAGCATGGCACCCCCGAGCTTGTAGCGGCGTCGCTGCCCCGGTGAGGTCCTCGTGCCCTCAGGAAAGAGCAGCATCCACTGCCCCTGGTGCAATGCCCGAACACCGCGTTCGGCCACTTGGCGCATGGCCGAGTTACCTGCCGAGCGGTCGATGGCGACAGGCTTGAGCGAGCCCAGGGCCCAGCCGAAGAACGGCACCCACAGCAGCTCTCGCTTGAGGACGATTGCCATGGGGCGAAACAGCATAGGCAAGACTAACGTCTCCAGCGTGGACTGGTGCTTCGAGAGGATGACGCACGGGGTCGACGGAATGTTCTCGAGCCCTTCGAGCCGATAGCCCACGCGGCATGTAAGCCGCAGCCAAGGCAGCAGGAATGCCACCCAACGAGTGGCCACCCAGAACCGCCAGTGCAGAGGCAATGGATACGCCAGCAACACCACGGGGGCCCACACCACGGTCGCCACCACCATACCCACGGAAAACAGCGTGGCGCCGAGCGTGCGGCAAAGACGGTCGACGGTCACGCAGCCGCCCCCGACTCCGCGCTCAGAAGGTGATCAACCACCGCGGCCAAGTCGTCGAACACTGCCACGTCCGGAGCGATAGCACCCGCTGCAAGCGCTCTTTCGCCCTTGCCCGTGCGCACCAGAATCGGCCACGCGCCCGCCCGGCGCGCGGCTTCCACGTCTCGGGCGGCATCGCCAACCACAGGCACGCCGATCAGGCTCAGACCAAGCCGATCCGCAATGGCGTTGAGCATTCCGGGATTCGGCTTGCGATAGGGATTCTCGTCATCCACAGCGGTACACGCGAACACGGCCTCGATGTTACCCCCGGCTTCCTGCACGCGTTTGTGCATGCGCTCGTGAATACGATTGAGCGTATCCATGTCGAAATATCCCCGGCCCACACCGGACTGGTTGCTGGCCACCACCACGCGCCACCCCGCCTGGGTGAGCCGGGCAATGGCGGGAAGGCTGCCCGGCACCGGCTGCCAAGCGTCGGGCGAGCGGATGAAGTCGTCCGAGTCCTGATTTATGACACCGTCGCGATCAAGGATGATAAGCCGCGTACCTGCCGAACCCTGTTTCACGTGAAACCTCCGGACGCCTCTTAGTCTTGCAGTCGCGAGAGATCCGCAACACGCAAGAACACCCCAGCCAACTGCCCGAGCAAGGCCAGCCGATTGGCCCGAAGCAACGGGTCATCCGCCATGACCATTACCGAGTCGAAGAACGAATCCACCGGAGCCCGCAACGCGGACAGCGCGGCCAATGCGCCCCGATAGTCCCCGGCCGCCAGCAACGGCTCCGCGGTCGCGCGGGCCTCGGTCAATGCGCCAAGCAGCGCCTTCTCCTGCGGATCGGTCATGACGGAAAGCTCGACCACGTCGGGCACGTCCGCCTCCGATTTTCGCAAGATGTTCCGTGTACGTTTGTTGGCCGCCGCCAGGGCTGCGCCGGCATCGCTGTGCCGAAACGCCTTGATGGCGAGCAGGCGACCGTGGAAGTCGACCGGCCGAGTCGGCCGGCACGCCAGCACGGCATCGAACTCGTCAGGGCGTACGCCCTGATCCAGGTAATACGTTCGCAGTCGATCGAGCATGAAGTCGAAGACGGTGTCTACAACCGCACCCGCGCCCACGCCCTCGGGGAAATGCCCGGCAGCCGCGCGAATCAACATCAGCAGATCGAGATCGAGCACACCAAGCTCGCCCGTGGCGCCGGCCGGTTCGATCATCAAGCGCAGCGCACCCAAGGCCGCGCGACGCAGGGCGAACGGATCCTTGTTACCACTGGGTGCCTGCCCGATGGCGAAGATGCCGACCAGGGTATCCAGCCTGTCGGCCAGCGCCAGCACGCGCCCGACCGCGGTGGTCGGCAAGGGCGCTCCGGCATGGGTCGGCCAGTACTGCTCCTCGATCGCGCTGGCGACATCGGAGGACTCCCCATCGCCCTGGGCGTAGGCTCGTCCCATATAGCCCTGAAGCTCCGGAAACTCCTGAACCATGTCGGTCAACAGGTCGCATTTGGCCAGCCGGCCGGCCCGGTCGGCACGGGCCCGGTCCACACCCGCTGCATCGGCGATATGGGCCGCAAGCTGCGCCACCCGGTCGGACTTGTCATGCAGACTGCCGAGCTTCTGCTGGAACACCACGTTGCGCAGAGCGTCCTGGCGATCGGCCAACGCCCTTTGGCGATCACGGGTCCAGAAGAACTCAGCATCGGCGAAGCGCGGCCGAATGACGCGCTGGTTACCCGCCACCACCTGTGCCGGGTCGGCGCTTTCGATGTTGGCGATGAACACGAAGCACGGCTGCAAGACGCCGCCGGCATCCACCACGGGGAAATACTTCTGGTTGTCCTGCATGGTGGTGATCAACGCCCGCTGCGGAACCTGGAGGAAGCGCTCATCGAAACTTCCGGTCATCGCCACCGGCCACTCAGTCAGCGCACTGACCTCATCCAGAATGTCCTCATCGATCAGCGCGATACCACCCACCGCCTTCGCTGTCGCCTCAACCTTGTTGCGGATGAGGGTCTTGCGCTCGGCCAGGTCTGCAATCACCTTGCCGTCGCTCGCCAACCGAGCCGGATAATCGCGGGCATGGTCCAGCGAAAGCGTACCCGGATGATGAAAACGGTGCCCGCGGGTATCGCGACCGGCCTGCACACCGAACAGGGTCATGGCCACCACGGCCTCGCCCATCAGCGCAACGACCCAGTGCACGGGACGCACAAAGCCGACATCACCCAACCCCCAGCGCATACGCTTGGCGATCGGCAGACCGTCGACGGCGGCTTCGACGATAGCGGGCAGCAGGTCGACCGTCTGGGCGCCCGCCACTCGTTCCTCGAACACCACCCAGGCGCCCTTGTCGGTCTCCTGCACGGTCAACGCGTCGGTGGATACGCCGCAGGAGCGGGCAAAGCCCTGCAGCGCGCCCGTCGGACTGCCGTCGGCGGCGAATGCGGCCGCTTTGGCCGGTCCGCGCCGCACCAACGTGCGGTCGGCCTGCCGCCGGGGAAGACCGTCGACCTGTACCGCCAAACGGCGCGGCGTCGCGAACCAGCGGGCATCCCCGACAGCCAAGCCGGCGGTCTCCAGCCCGCCACGAATACCGTTCATCAACGCGGGGCCCAATGTCGCCAATGCCGCGGTGGGGAGCTCTTCAACGCCCAGTTCGAGCAGGAACATCTCGAGCTCAGCCATGAGTCACCTCCCGGCACATCGGAAAGCCCAGCGCCTCGCGCGCTTGGTAGTACGCCTGCGCAACCGCCCTGGCCATGGTGCGGACGCGAAGTATGTAGCGTTGACGCTCGGTCACCGAGATTGCCTTGCGCGCATCCAGCAAATTGAAGGTATGGGATGCTTTGAGGGTCATCTCGTAGGCCGGGAGCGGCAGACCGTGGGCCACCAAGGCTTCGCACTGCCGCTCACACTGGTCAAACTGCCCGAACAGCCAGTCGCTGTCGGCACGTTCGAAGTTATAGGTCGACTGCTCCACTTCGTTCTGGTGGAACACATCGCGATAGGTCACCCGACCTAACGGGCCGTCGGTCCACACGAGGTCATATACGTCCTCGACCCCTTGAACGTACATTGCGATGCGCTCCAGCCCGTAGGTGATCTCACCCATCACCGGCTTGCACTCCAGACCGCCGGCCTGCTGGAAGTACGTCATCTGCGTGACTTCCATGCCGTTGAGCCACACCTCCCAGCCCAGACCCCAGGCACCCAGCGTGGGGGACTCCCAGTTATCCTCCACAAATCGGATATCGTGGACCGACGGGTCGATACCCACCGCCCGCAGCGAGCCAATGTACTGATCCATAAAATCCGCAGGCGATGGCTTGATCACAACCTGAAACTGGTAGTAATGCTGCAAGCGGTTCGGGTTGTCCCCATACCGGCCGTCGGTCGGACGGCGCGAGGGCTGGACGTACGCTGCGCTCCAAGGCTCAGGGCCGATCGCGCGAAGGAATGTGGCGGTATGAAAGGTGCCGGCGCCGACCTCCATATCATAGGGTTGGAGAATCACGCAGCCGCGCTCGGCCCAGTATGTCTGCAGGGCGAAGATTAGGCCCTGGAAAGTGGATACGTCGTACACGAAGGCTCCCGGAAACGGCGCATTCACGCCGCGTTGGCCCGACCAAAGGCCGCCAAGTATAGCCCGAGCGTACCTGGACATAAGCAACTGCCCACTGGAGGTTTCACGTGAAACATCGCCGCACCGTTCCGAGCCCAGATACCGTGACCGGTGTCCTTCTGGCTGGAGGCCAAGGCAGCCGCATGGGCGGACAGGATAAGGGGCTGTTGCCTCTGGCAGGCAGGCCTCTGGCGGCACACATCGTCACCCGCCTCCGGCCCCATGTCAGTCACCTGCTCATCAATGCCAATCGGAACACAGCCGACTACGCCACCCTGGACGCGCCGGTGGTCGCGGATGAACTCATGGGCTACCAGGGTCCGCTTGCAGGCATGTTGGCAGCGATGCAGGCCGCGACCACCGACTGGATCATCACCGTACCCTGCGACTCACCGCTTCTGGCCGCAGACTATGTCATGCGCATGACCGAAGCCGCCGACCGGTCGCATGCGGCCATTGCCGTGGCGCGTTCGGCGGGCTGGTTGCAACCGGTATTTGCGTTGATCGCCTGCGACCTCGCTGCCGACCTGCATAGCTTTCTGGCCGGCGGCGATCGCAAGATCGACCGGTGGTTCGAGCGCCATGAGCCAGTGGCTGTAGATTTCGACGACCGCCCGGAGATGTTCGAAAACCTCAATACGCCCGAAGAGCTCGCTGCGATGGACAGCCGCCTCAGGGACGAAGCTCGGCCTGGCTGAACTGGGCTTCGGCCGCACTGGTGTGCAGCGGGATATCCAAAGAGGCATCGAAGTATTCCGTGACCTCGGCCCGATACATCCCGTCCGAGGTGCCGCCGGAGCGCAACGGACACACCGCCTCACCGGTTTCAGCCGGGCCCAGCTCAACCACTTCCACACAGTCGTCCGCGCCACGCGGCGTACTGACGCGAAGCTGCACCCAGCGCGGCTCCACGCCACGGTTGACCAGAACCACACCAACCTCCACTCCGCCGCTGGCGTTGCGGAACAGCCCGCCGTCGCGAACAAGCACGGTGGCTGACGACTGCCGCTCGTTGCCGCCAGATTCCTCATCGGCCGCCATCATGCTGGCGCAGCCGGTGAGGTACGTACACACGATCAATACTGCCGCTGTTCTCATGCTCTCTCCATCCGTATCCGGCGCGCCATAGCCTGCTGAAAACGAAACGCTGCATCCTGACCGCGACACCCGGTTTGGGTCGGACAGGCCTGTTGCGGTATGGTCACCTACCCGCCTGCTTCCTCTACGAGCGTCCGGTCGATCCGGGCCAATCGTCGCCCTGGCGCGCAACGAATCAGGAAGCACGGCCGAATTCAGGGAGACGCTCGCATGTCAGACGACATTCAAGACCGCTATCAACGTCTGCTCGACGACGCCATCACCGCCCGTCGCACCCGAGGCTACTGGAGCGGCTTTCGGTATCACGCCGATCCAGAACCCGATGATGCGCGCAACGGCCATGAGCTGGCCCGCAGTGCGTTGACGGACCACCGCAGCATGCTGCTGCGGCTTGCCCAACCAACGTCCGATGCCGAGCCGATCAAGGCGCCTGCATCACCTTACGGCCCCGACCTGGGGTTGCGCTACCCTCGCGCCGACATCGACGCGCTGGTATCGCAAATGTCCGCTGCCCACCGAGACTGGAGTCGCCTGTCGCCGCGCAAGCGCGGGCTGATCTGCGCGGAGATTCTCAGCGCACTGTCCGAACAACGCCATCTCCTCGCCCACCTCGTCATGCACAGCGCGGGCCGTGGCTACGGTCCGGCCCTGGACCACGATGTCATCGATGGGCTCGACCGTGCACTGGAAGCCGTTGCCTGCGCACTGTCCGAGATGGAAGCCGTCCCCGAAGCCGCCGAATGGCGGCCCCCGTCCGGCCCGGTCACCCGCCTGCCACTGCGCAAGACCTACCATGTGGTCTCGCGCGGCCTGGGCCTGGTCATCGCCGGCCGCAGCCGCGGCCTGTGGTGTGCGTTGCCCGGCCTGTTCGCGAGCCTGGTGTGCGGCAACCCGGTACTGGTCAAACCCCACCCCGCCGGGATCCCGCCCCTGGGCCTCGTGGTGCAGACCGCACAGCAGGTCCTGGCGGCCCACGGTTTTCCCGGCTGCCTGGTCGCGCTCGTGGTCGATGATGCCGAGGCGCCGATTGGCGAGACCCTCGCAACATTGCCTGACGTTCGCCTGATCGACTACACCGGAACCTCCGGTTTCGCCGGTTGGCTGCTTGAGCACGCCAATCAAGCCGATATCTTCACTCTGAGCACCGGTGTGAACCCGGTCATCGTGGACAGCACCAACGACCTCGCCAGCCTGGTCGCCGATCTAGCCCATGCGCTTTGTCTGTCGTCCGGACAAACGTGTACCCGTCCGCAGAACATCTTCATTCCTCAAGCAGGAATCGACACCGATACCGGGCCGATCACTCCCCCCGAATTCGGCCAAGCCTTGGCCAGCGCCATCCACGAGTTGCTCATCGACCGTCAAGGTGCAGCCGAACTCCTCGGCGTCACCCAGGGCGACGAGATCGTCAACCGCATCATGCGCGCCACGATGGTCGGCGAACTCGTTCTTGCCTCGGAAATTCTCAAGCACCCCGAGTTTCCCGAGGCGCAAATGCGCTCGCCGCTGATCATGACCGTCGATGCCGCCGCCTGGGATACCTATGCCTACGAGTGGGTCGGGCCGGTCAACTTCCTGGTGACCACCCGCGATACCGAACACAGTCTGGCCCTCGCCATGCAGGGCACCTCCGAGCAAGGCGCACTGCACTGGACCGTCTACACCACCGACGAGAACATCATCGAGCGCACGACGATCGCCGCCTGCGACAGTGGCGTCCACGTGAACTTCAACCTTGCCGGTGCCGGTGCATTCGACAAGGGGGCCGCCTTCAGCGACTATCACGGCACCGGGGCCAACCCCTCGGGTAACGCCTGCCTTGTGGACAGTGCGTTTGTCACCCGGCGCTTTCGCGTGGTGGAGACGCGACGCGCGTTGTAAGAGAGCAGGCTTGGCAGTTGCAGGGGGCTAGTGCTCAGTCCCCCTCACGCCCCCAGGGCTTGTTCCGGCGCTCGTCGTGACTGCGACGATCCGCCACTTTCTTTTCGACCCGGACCTCCGCGCGTCGATCAGTCGCCTTGCGACGGTCGCCACCCTTGCGCCGCTGCACCAGCGGCTTGAAACGGCAAGCGCACTGACGGGCGCGATCGCAGTCCGGCAATGGGAGCGTCGGCGGATCGTTCAACGACATCTCCGTCCCCGCCAGGCGCCTCACCGCTTCACAGCTATCCGGGCCGGGAACCAACTCCAGAGCCCGTGCGAAACTGGCTTGCCGCCACGCCTTCGCCTGCGCGTTCGGGTCCGGACGGCGCACACCCGTACGCCGCCGCATCAACACCCAACCCAACCCGCCCAGCAACACCACAGCGGCCGCCAAGGCCACAGCTTGCATTGCATCCATGAACCGCCCCTCGCGACCACGCCCTGAATGACTGAATACAACTGTAGACCGCGGCACACTCACTCACCGCCGCCGCAATACTCATACTACGTATCGGCATGACACTCGCCCAATGCGGTGCGACCCGCGATGCACACCCCCATGCAGGTTTCGCAAAACGCCCTGCGGCAACGGCAAGAGCATGGCAGCGATCGCTCAACCCGCCGACAATGCCCCCGGCGACCGACCCTGCAATCATCGGATTCGGTCAGAAAATCCCGTCGCCCCGCCGCGTTGCGCCCCCGGTTCGTGGGGGGTAGATTGCGGCGCTATATCTGCTTCGAGGATGTACCCAACGTGCTGCAACCGCCCGAGGTTCTCTTCCAGTCCAGCCTCCACAGCCTAACTCTGGTCTATCGGGGCAAGGTACGGGACCTGTACGACATCGATGGACAACATCTATTGATGGTCGCCACCGACCGCGTGTCGGCCTTCGATGTCATCATGCCCTCGCCCATTCCCGGCAAGGGGCGCGTACTCACCGAACTGTCGAACTTCTGGTTCCAGAAGCTGGCCCACGTCATCCCAAACCACCTCCAACTCGCCACCCGAACGCTGGAGGACGTCCTCCCGGACGAGCAAGAGCGCATGCAGGTCAGCGGGCGGGCCGTCGTGGCGCGCAAACTCACGCCCCTGCCTGTCGAAGCCGTCGTGCGCGGGTATCTCATCGGATCGGGCTGGAAGGATTATCAGGCCACCGGCGCTGTGTGCGGCATTGCCCTTCCCCCGGGGCTACCCCTCGCCGCCCGTCTGCCAGAGCCCATATTCACACCGGCCACCAAAGCGGCCGTGGGTGATCACGATGAAAACATCAGCTTCGAGGCTGTGGTCGAGGCCATCGGCGCCGAGCGGGCCGAGGAAGTACGGCGGGTGAGCCTGGCGCTCTATAACGAAGCGCGGGACTACGCCATGACACGCGGCATCATCATTGCAGACACCAAATTCGAGTTCGGTCTCGACGACCAGGGCCGTCTAGTCTTGATGGATGAAATCCTGACGCCGGACTCTTCCCGCTTCTGGCCGGCCGACGCCTGGGTGCCGGGACACAACCCACCCAGCTTCGATAAACAGTTCGTCCGCGACTATCTGGAAACCCTGGACTGGAACAAAACCGCCCCCGGTCCCGTGCTGCCCGATGACGTCCTGCGCCGCACGTCCGAAAAATACATCGAGGCTCAACAGCGCCTCACCGGCACACCCTGATACGCGCGGCCTCCTGCCGCACCGCAAATACCAAAACCGGCCCGCCTCGATGCCGGCGCCCCGACTCGATGAAGGAGATGTACGCCATGGCCCGCAGTGCCGACGAGCACAAAGCCCAGTTGATCGAACGCATTGCCTCCACGCTCGAGGAGCGGCTCGATGCCGATGCCGGTGTGCAGGCAATGCGCTTCGCCCGCCAGTACTTCGCATGGGTTCCACCGGAGGACCTCACCGAGGTGGACCCGGAAGACTGGTACGGGGCAGTGCTCTGCCATTGGCACTTGGCGCACCAACGTGCCGCCGGCGACTCGCTGGTCCATGTCTACAACCCGAACGTCGACGAGCACGGCTGGCGCTCGACCCACTCCGTGGTCGAGATCGTCACCGCCGACATGCCCTTCCTGGTCGACTCGGTCACCATGGAGCTCAACCGCAACGGGCTGACCGTCCATCGCATCATTCACCCGGTGCTGCGGGTACGACGCGACGAAGGCGGGAATCTTCTCGAGGTACTGCCGGTCGACGCCGAGATGGTCGAGGGAGCTGGCTTCGAGTCTGTGATCCACGTTGAGATCGATCGTCAGGGCGACGCCACTGCCCTCGATGATTTGCGTAGCAGCGTATTGCGTGTGCTGGGCGATGTGCGCGCCGCTGTCGAGGACTGGCGGGAAATGCGCGGGCGCATGCAGCAGGTCATCAATGATCTCGACCCCACGCGCCTGCCGGTACCCGAGGACCAGGTGAAGGAAGTCGAAGCCTTCCTCACCTGGGTGGTCGACGACCACTTCACCTTCCTGGGCTGTCACGACTACGACCTGGTGCAGGCCGGGGATGACCTGTCCCTGCAAACGGTGCCCGGATCGGGCCTGGGCATTCTGCGCGACTCGCACGATGCGCCACGACGCTCGCGCAGCTTCGACGAGCTGCCGCCTGCACTGCGTCAGATCGCCTTCAACGATGACCTGCTGTTGCTGACCAAAGCCAACACGCGAGCGACGGTACACCGCCCGGTGCACCTGGACTACATCGGCATCAAGCGTTACGACGATAACGGCCAAGTCGTAGGCGAGCGCCGGTTCCTGGGCTTGTACACCTCCATGGCCTACAGCATGAACCCGCGCAACATCCCTTTGCTGCGGCAAAAGGTCGAGCGCGTCGTCAAGCGCTCCGGGCTCTCGCCCCGTGGCCATGCGGGCAAGGCGCTGCAGAACATCCTGGACACTTTCCCACGCGACGACTTGTTCCAGGCCTCTGAGGATGAACTGACCGAGACCGCACTGGGCATCCTTCAGTTGCAAGAGCGCCAGCGTCTTCGTCTGTTCGTACGCCACGACATTTTCGGCCGCTTCGTCTCCTGCTTCGTCTATGTACCGCGCGAACGCTTCAACACGGAGCTGCGCCTGCGCATGCAGGCCATCCTCACCCAGGCCTTCAATGGCGAATCGTCCACATTCACGACGCAGTTCCTGGAGTCGGTCCTGGCACGGGTGCTTTTCCATATCCGTACCCAACCCGGCGGCGTGCCCGAATATTCGGTCGACGAGTTGGAGGGCCGCTTGCGCGAGACCATGCTCTCCTGGGAAGACAAGCTGCATCGCGAACTGGTCGAGCAAAGCGGTGAAGCCAAGGGCATCAGCCTGTTCCAACGCTATGCCAAGGCCTTCCCAGCCGCGTATCGGGAAGACTTCAACAGTCGTGTGGCAGTCCGCGACATCGACCGCCTGGAGCGTCTTGGCCCCGACCGGCGACTGGCGATGCATCTGTACCGGCCTCTGGAGGACGCCAGCGGCCTGCTGCGCTTCAAGATCTACGGACCGGACGAGCCCATTCCCCTCTCCGACGTCCTGCCCATGCTCGAGAAGCTCGGCTTGCATGTGCTTACCGCCCGCCCCTATGTGCTCGAAGGCATGGGCGATGGGCACCCGCGCTGGATTCTCGACTTCGACATGCGCCAGGAATCGGCCCTCGATGTCGATGTGGCCGAGGTCAAGGACATCTTCCAGGATGCCTTCGCTCGCATCTGGACCGGGGCGATGGAGAACGATGGCTTCAACCGCCTCGTCCTCGGCGCACGACTTAACCCGCGCGATGTCATCATGCTGCGGGCGTACTGCAAGTACCTGCTTCAGGTCCGCGTCACCCACAGCCAAGCGTACATGGAGCAGACGCTCGCCTCGCATCCGGGCATTACCCGTCAGCTCACCGCCTTGTTCCACGCCCGCTTCAACCCCGCGGCCATCGACCGTGACGAACAGGCCCGCGCCATCGAACAGGAGATCCTCGATGCCCTGGAGCATGTGAGCAATCTCGACGAGGACCGCATTCTGCGCCGGTTCCTGGGCATCATCCAGGCCACGCTGCGGACCAACTTCTTCCAAGCGGACGGGCAGGCACGCGAGAAGGACTACCTGTCGTTCAAGTTCGACCCCTCGAAGATCGACGAGATGCCGCTGCCCAAGCCCATGTTCGAGATCTTCGTCTACTCGCCGCAGACCGAAGGCGTGCATCTGCGCGGTGGGCCGGTGGCGCGTGGCGGCCTGCGCTGGTCGGACCGCCGTGAGGACTTCCGCACCGAGGTGCTGGGTCTGGTGAAGGCGCAAATGGTCAAGAACTCGGTCATCGTGCCGGTCGGGTCCAAGGGCGGTTTCGTGGTCAAGCGGCCACTGGCGGGCCTGCCGCGCGAGCAGGTTCAGGACGAGGTGGTGCGCTGCTACACCACGTTCATCCGTGGGTTGCTCGACATCACCGACAACCTGGTGGACGGCGCGGTAGTGCCGCCGCGACAAGTCGTGCGCTTCGACCGTGACGATCCTTACCTCGTGGTCGCCGCCGACAAGGGCACGGCGACGTTCTCGGATATCGCCAACCGCATCGCCATCGAATACGGCTTCTGGCTGGGCGACGCCTTCGCCTCCGGCGGCTCGGCAGGCTACGACCACAAGGGCATGGGCATCACCGCGCGCGGTGGCTGGGAGTCGGTCAAGCACCACTTCCGCGAATTGGGCAAGGACATTCAGAACGAAGACTTCACCGTGGTCGGCATCGGCGACATGGGTGGCGATGTGTTCGGCAACGGCATGTTGCTGTCGCGCCATATCCGCCTGCTGGCGGCGTTCAACCACATGCACATCTTCCTCGACCCGGGCGCGGATGCGGCCAGCTCATTCGTCGAGCGCGAACGCCTGTTCAAGCTGCCCCGCTCCAGTTGGGACGACTACGACCGCACGCTGATCTCCGAAGGTGGCGGCATCTACCTGCGTAGCGCCAAGTCCATCCCCATCAGCCCGCAAGTCCGTGCAGCCCTGGCCATCGAAGCCAAGCAGCTCACGCCCAACGAGTTGATCCACCGCTTGCTGCAGGCCCCGGTCGAGTTGCTGTGGAACGGCGGCATCGGCACCTACGTGAAGGCCTCGCGTGAGACCCATGCCGACGTCGGCGACCGCGCCAACGATAACCTGCGGGTCAATGGACAGGACCTGCGCTGCAAGGTGGTCGGCGAGGGTGGCAACCTGGGTCTGACCCAGCTCGGCCGTATCGAGTACGCACTGCGTGGCGGACGCGTGTACACCGATGCCATCGATAATTCCGGCGGAGTGAACTGCTCCGACCATGAGGTGAATATCAAGATTCTCCTCAACCAGGTGGTGTCGGCCGGCGACATGACCGAGAAGCAGCGCAACCAGCTGCTGGCCGAGATGACCGAGGAGGTGGGGCAACTGGTGCTGCGCCAGAACTACCTGCAACCCCAGGCAATCAATGTCTCGCTGTCGGTCGCCCCGCAGATGCTGCCCGACCACAGCCGTGTGATCCGCGAATTGGAGAAGCGCGGCAAGCTCAATCGGGCGCTGGAGTTCCTGCCCTCGGACGAGGAGATCGCCAACCGCGAATCCGCCCGTCAGGGAATGCTCGCACCGGAGCTGGCGGTCCTGCTGGCCTATTCCAAGATCGAGTTGTTCCAGGAGTTGATCGCCTCGGACGTGCCGGAGGACCCGTTCCTGCGCAAGGAGTTGGTGGCCTACTTCCCCACCCCGCTGCGCGAGCGCTATCAGCAGCAGATGGACAATCATCCGCTCAAGCGCGAAATCATCGCCACCTACATTACCAACAGCGTACTCAACCGCATGGGCAGTACGTTCATCTTCCGCCTGCGTGAGGAAACCGGTGAAGCGGCACCGGAAATCGCCCGCGCCTACGCCGCGGCACGCGATGTGTGCGACGCGCGCACACTGTGGGCGGACATCGAGCGCCTGGACAACCGGGTGCCGGCCAAGCTGCAGATCGAAATGCAGCTCGCCGCCCGCCGCCTGCTCGAGCGCGCCACACACTGGCTGCTGCGCAATCGCCGTGCCCCGCTGGATGTGGAAACCACGGTCAACGAGTTCCAGGAAGGAATCGCCATGCTGCGCCACGCCCTGCCGGAGCTGCTCGAGCCCTCGCAGCGCAACTGGTTTGACGAGGAGCAGCAACGCCTGGTCGATGCGGGCGTGCCGCCCAAGCTGGCCCATTGGGTCACCTGCCTGGGGGTGATGTACTCGGGTTTCGATCTGGTGGAGGTCGCCAGCCAGACGGACTTGCCGGTCGAAGACGTGGCCGGTGCCTACTTCGCCCTGGCCGAGCGTCTGCAGCTGCATTGGCTGCGACAACACATCGCCGAACTGCCGGTCACCAACCATTGGCAGGACCGTGCGCGGGCGGCGTTGCTCAGCGGTTTGTACGACCTGGGCCGCATCCTCACTGCCGATGCCTTGCGTCAAACCGGCGCCGACGGCGATCCGCGCCAGCGGCTGGAGCAATGGCTCACGCGCAACCAGACCGGGGTCGAACGAACGCTGGGCATGTTCGCCGATCTACGCGCATCCGGGGGTCAGCCAGATCTGGCCATGCTGTCCGTGGCCATGCGCGAGCTCAACAACCTCGTGCAGGCGGGGGCGATGGGATGAGGCCCCAGTGCTCGGTTACCGTCCTTGGCCTGGCGCTCATCCTGAGCGCCTGCGCCGGCCCGCGGGTCGAATCCAATAGCGAAGGTTTCACGTGGAACGCTTTACCCGGTTGGCCGGAGGATCGTCCTGCGGCACTGATCCGTGTGGATCCGGGTATCCAGGTGGTGAGCGTCGATGCGCGCAAAGCGCCCCAGAGAATCGACATCGTGCGGATTCCCGATGGCGATCACGTCCTGGAAGTGCTGTGCGGCGCCAATCGGGTCGAGGAGATCACGTCGCTAATGCAACGGTTTGCCGCAAATCAGATCTGGTCGCTGTCGCCCGATAGGACAGGTGCCGGTTGCCACGGCCGCCTGGAGCTGATCGAAACGGCAACGGTGGACGGGGCGACCCCGGCTCAATCGGCCGACTGACCGTCGGTATGCTCTGGCACGGCCTGCTCCACCAGGGGAAGCACGAAGCGGAACGCCGTACCGCCCTCCGCTTCGGCCTCGACGACAAGCTCGCCGCCATGCGCCTCGACGATCGAGCGGCTGATGGACAACCCCAGGCCCATGCCCTGCTCTTTGGTAGAGAAGAACGGGTGGAAGAGATTGCTGATGGCCTCGGGCGACAGCCCGGGGCCACTGTCGATCACTGCCACTTCCAGGCCGTGATCCACACGCCGCGTCGTGATCAGCAGCTGGCGTAACTCCACCGGCTGTTCGCGCATTGCCTCAGCGGCGTTGCGCACGAGGTTCAGCACCACCTGCTGAATCTGCACCGCATCCATCGGCACCGCCGGCAAGTCCGAAGTCAATGCGAGATCGAGCCGGACTTCATGGCGCCGGCACTCTGTGCGGCACAGCTCCTCCACATCGCGGATCACCGCATCCAGGGACAATAACTCCCGCTGCGGCGTCCGCTTGCGGATGAAATTACGCAGGCGATGCAGGATCTCCCCTGCGCGCAACCCCTGTTGCGCCGCCTTCTCCAAGGCCGCGCGCAAGCCATCGAGGTCGGTGGGCGCACGCTTGAGCAAACGCATGGCCGCCTGGTTGTAGGTCACCATGGCGGCAAGCGGCTGGTTGATCTCATGCGCAAGCCCCGAGGCCATCTCGCCGGCCAGAGTTACCCGGCCCATATGGGCCAGCTCGGCTTGCAGGCTGCGCAGTTGCTCCAACGCGGCCCGACGCTGGGTGATGTCGGCCGCGAGACCCGCCATGCGATAGACATTTCCGTCACGGTCCCGTACGGGGAAGCCCCGGTCGTGAATCCAGCGTATGCCGCCATCGGGCCGCAATACGCGGTACTCCTGGTCCAGGCGCCCGGTGTAGCGGCTCGCGGTGAGCCCGGAACGGACCCGCGTACGGTCTTCGGGATGCACGGTGTCCAGCCATGACTCCTGATACCAGAACGCGCGCGGGCGGCCCCACACCGCCTCGAACGCCGGGCTGACGTAAATCCGCTCGTCCCCGCCGCGACCGACCATCCAAAACACCTCGTCCACATGCTCGGCAAGCTGACGGAAGCGCTCTTCGCTCTCGCGTAAAGCCTGCTCGGCCCCGCGGCGCGCCCGAATCTCGTGCTGCAATGAATCGTTGGCGCGCACCAGCGCCTCCGTACGCTGCCGTACTCTGTCTTCGAGCTCGTCGTAGGCCTGCTTCAATTGGGCCTCGGCACGCTGCCGGGCGGTCACGTCGCGGGCGCACCCCCGGTAACCGCGAAACTGCCCGTCACTGTCGAAAACGGGCTTGCCGCTGGAAGCCAGCAGGCGTTCTTCGCCATCGGGACGGCGCCAGTACAGCTCCAGGCCGGCAAACGGGCGGCGGGCTTCGATATCCTTCAGATGCGCCTCCCAGCGCTCCTGCGGTAGCGTGCAGTAACGCTCGAGCAGTTCGGTACGGTGCTCGCCCAGCACCTGTGACGAGCTCAGGCCGTTGATCTGCTCATGCCGTTCGGAGACGAAAGTGAAACGCAACTGCGCATCGGTTTCCCAGAACCAGTCCGCGGCGATGCTGGCGAAGTCGCGAAAGCGCGCCTCACTGGCCTTCAGCGCCTCCTGTGCCAGCAAGTGGGCGCTGATGTCGCTGAACATCAGGATGGCCCCCTGGAAGCGCCCGCGCGAGTCGAGCACCGGGCTGCTGGCGATCAGGACATGCAGCCGTCGATCGGGTTCGGCCGTGGCCAGTCGCAGTTCATATTGATCGCTCAAGCCGCGGCGGCGACGGCGGAACTGCTGACGGACCCGGTCGATATCGTCCGGATGCGCGAAATCCGTGAATGGGTGCCCACGCATGGCACCGGCGTCGAAACCCAGCAGCTTTGCCGCGCGCCGGTTCGCATATGTCACCCGTCCTTCCGCATCCACCGTCAGTACGCCCTCCTGGGCGGTATCGAGCAGGCGACTGAGACGACGCTCCGTGTCGGCCAATGACAGTTCGGTGCGCTCTTGCTGGCGGCGCGCGGCACGCCACGCAGTCACCGCAATCGCCGCGAACCCAAGCACCGCCAGCAACAGGATGAGAGCTTCGTAGGCAATGCCACGCAGGTTCAACGGCAGTCCACCGGCCACGCGCGGGTACAGGCGCAGCTCGCCGACAGCGGAACTGACGCGCGCCAACGGTATCTCGCGCAGCAGCGGGGTGAACCCCGGTGCCAGGTCGGCCGTCATCAGAATGCCCCGCCCGCCGCCGTCGATGTCGAGCACCAGCCGGTAATCGTCCCCACCCACCAAACCGTCGAGTACATCGATCAACGGCCCTCGAACCAGCCAGCCGCCGTCAGCCTCGGGAATCAGCAGATCCAGCACGGCATCGTCACCCATTCGGCTGACCTGCATACCGTCGGCCAGCGCGCGCCCCGACGGAACCGGATAGACGCCGCAACGCAGGTCGCCGGGTACGCAAACCACGGCTTGAGAAACCCCGGCATCATTCAGCCGGTGCAACTCCCTTACCTGCGGATAGCGTGCGCGGATGCGCTCAAGAAGCATGTACAACGACGCAGGGTCATCCGACGGAGCACTCTCCGGCAGCATCACCGTCAAGGTGAGCCGGCGCTGGCTGATGCGGCTCTCCAGCGCCGAGACGCGACCGTCGAGCAAGGCGGTGGCAAGGCGCTTTTGCTGCTCGCGCAGCGTCTGCACATGATTGGCCAAGGCCAGCAGCAAGACCAGTCCGAGGAACAGTCCGGACAGAAGCAGCGGCCGCCGCCTGACCATGGATACCGTACGACGACCCCAGGTCGCGATACGTTCGCTCACTGCCATCCTCCCCGATTCATGCCTCCAGTGTAGCGCTATAGGGGTGAAACCCGCGGCAACGGGAATACCAGCGTGCCGATTGCGTTCCTGCGCCAGGGATTTATTCTTTCTATGCTTGCACAGACGATTTTCTCGGTCGCCCGGGCATCCGGTTGGAGCGCCCATCCTCGGTATAGCGCTCCGGCCAGATCACCACGGGGGACACACCCAGCGTCTGTGCGATGAGCTGCTCCATGCGCGGATAGGGTCGGCGGAACGCAAGCCCTGGCGCATTGCGACTCAGGCCGTGCTGCCGGGCCAAGGCCGCAAGGGTCCAGCCGCGCAGGCGCAGTTGATAAAGGACCCAGGCACGGCGTTGCCCGGGATCTTGGGGAATGGTTGTCACATCCATGCGATTCATGGACCAAAAGATAACCGTTATTGGATATGGAATCCAGGAAACAGCCAAATGCAACGACACACACGATTTCTTACCATGTTTCCACTAGCAGATATCGGCAGGCGTCCATGAATGCGGCTTCAGAACACGACGAGGCCACCCGGGGCCCCGATACACTGCCCGGGCGGATACGTGAATGCGCACGACGGGTCGGCAGCGGCGACGCCCTGGCACGCAAAACCGGCATCCCGCGTGGAACGTTAGAATCCTATCTGACCGGAAACAGCGAGCCGAAAGCCGGACGCCTGCTGAGCATCGCCAGGGCCGCGGGCGTCAATCTGGATTGGCTGGTCGCCGGCGACGGTGTCGGCCATGTGGCGGAAACGGCTCGCGGCTACGCCATGGATGCACCCTACCAGGTCGCCGTCTACGCCAGCACCATCGACGATACAGACGCCGGATGGCCACAGGGCGCCGCCGCATTGGGCACCACGACCGTTCCCCGCGACGGTATGGCGGGCACGCAGCTAGCCGCATTGGTGGTGCGGGGCGATGCCATGTACCCGACCCTGTGCCCGGGGGACATCGTCACCGTGGATTGCCAGAGCGCCGCACAGACGGGCGAGGGCCTGTATGCGCTGGTTCTCGAGGGCAATGTCGTGGTGCGCAGGCTGCGACCGGCTGCCGGCGGTGGACTGGATGTGCTTCACGACAACCCGCTTTATCCACCGGTGCACCTGCCACCCGGACACACCGTCAACCGCGTCGTCGGGCGTGCCGTGTTCCGCTGCGGTCGCCTGTGATCCGTTGATGTGAGTGGCAGCAGGGATGCTGCCATCATCGGCTCTTGGCAGCCACCCGGTTCCGGGATACTGTTGATGGTGCAATGCACCATGTCTCTCGGGGAGGCGCCAATGTCCGAGCCCTTGCTGAATCGGGAAGTGGCTACACTGATGCTCACCATGCGTCGTCTGGTCAGGGATGAGTTTGGCGAATCCGTCTCATTGGGTGCACCGGACGCACCGCAACAGCTCTATCGCCTGGCCTTGCGCTCGCGCCGCCGGGCACTCCAGGAAATGGCGGTCCGCCTGGATGCACATTTCGCTCATGACGCGCCGGCCGACAACCGGCGCACACGGTACTACCGCGGCGCACCGATACTGGAAGAGCCCAGGCGAACAAACGGCGGCGACCACGCACGGACAGCCACCGTCCGGGTCTACCGGGGCAATATCGTCGACCCCTGAGAGGGCGCCGGGACGCAGCGTCTACGCAACCAAACCGGACGTTGCACGGTCCATCTAAGTCATCGCACACCACGACGCCCCGCCACGGCATCGGGCGCCTGGACAACTAGGGAGGGAACATCGATGACAGCGACGACTGTACTGACGCTCTGCGGGAGCCTTCGTCATGGCTCCTTCAACGCAGCAATTCTGCGCCAACTGCCCGAACTGGCCCCGCCGGGGGTGCATTTCCAACCGGCGGAAACCGATGACATTCCGCTCTACAACGACGACGTATACAGCGTCGGCTTCCCCACACCGGTCAAGCGTCTGCGTGACCAAATCGCCGCGGCCGACGCCGTGCTGATCGCCAGCCCCGAGAACAATTACTCCATCCCCGGCGTGCTCAAGAACGCCATCGACTGGGTGTCACGCCCACCCGACCAACCCTTCAACGGCAAACCGGTCGCCATACTCAGCGCGAGCCCTGGGCGCTTCGGTGGTGTGCGCATGCAAGCGCACCTGCGCCAGGTA